>CANQVY010000001.1 GCA_947627405.1 uncultured Bacilli bacterium
ATAATTACATTTTAACTATATCATATTGCTTTCTATTTTTTGTTTATTTTTGTCTCACATCATTTACAATTATACAATCTTTCATTTTTTATTACTTATTCACTTATTCACAAGTATGTTAATAAAATTTATGTACTATGTGGATAATTAATTTCAAATTTGTGGATAATTAAAAAAATTGTTATTATATATATATAAAAGTTGTGGATAAGTTTGTGAATTTCTTGTGAATAATTCATTTATTATTTTTTTTCCTTTATTTTTCTGTTTATTTGTTTTAGAATAATGTTAATAAATCCTTTTTTTCGGGCGGGGAGGTGTTTATAAATGAACTATACAATCATATGGGATCATTTTTTAGAAAAAATCAAAGAGAAAATATCGACTTTATCGTATGAAACATGGTTTAAAGACACTTCTTTATATAGTATTGATAACGGTATTTATAGAATTATTGTTCCTATGTCTATTCACAAAACACATATCAATGATAAGTATAAAGATATTATTGATGAACTATTATCCACAGAAGATAGTAACTACAAAAAGGTAGAATATTTTCTACAGGATGAAATTCAATCTTTAAAGGAAGAAGAAGAAAAACAAGATGAAATTTTAGACAAAAAGGAAAGGGATTCTTCTTTTGATACGAATCTAATAAAAAAATATACTTTTGAAAATTTTGTTGTTGGAAATAGTAATCGCTTAGCGCATGCTACTGCGGTTGCTGTTGCTGAAAATCCTGGCAGTATTTATAATCCTTTATTTATTTATGGAAATAGCGGACTTGGAAAAACACACTTAATGCATGCTATTGGAAATTATATTCATGAACATTCCAATAAAAAAGTTTTATATGTTACAAGCGATAAATTT
Organism: uncultured Bacilli bacterium; assembly: GCA_947627405.1. Classification (GTDB taxonomy): domain Bacteria; phylum Bacillota_I; class Bacilli_A; order RF39; family UBA660; genus CALVUP01. The sequence goes on from CANQVY010000001.1 coordinate 877, forward strand.
ATAGAAGATTTTGTAGGCATTAATCGAAAAAATAATAATGATAATTTTGATGTAATTGATATTTTTAAAGATAAATATAGAAATATAGATGTTTTAATTATTGATGATATTCAATTCTTAGGGGGAACTACTCAGTCTCAACAAGAATTCTTTCATACCTTTAATTCTTTATATAATAGTAATAAACAAATTATTATTTCTTCTGATCGATCACCAGATGATTTAAAAAAGTTAGAAGATCGCTTAAAAACTAGATTTTGTTGGGGAATTACAGTAGATATTCAACCTCCAAATTTTGATTTACGAGTTGCTATTGTAAAAAAGAAAATTGCAGCTTCTATTATTGAAAAAAATATACCTGATGATGTAATTGAATATATTGCCTTTAATGTGAGTGGTGATGTTAGACAATTAGAAGGATCAATCAATCGTTTATTAGCTTATTCTTCAATGATGGGAGGTTGTGATATAACAGTTGATTTAGCTATGGATGCTTTAACAGATTATGTAAGTAAAGGATCTTATGAAAAAGATGATATTCATAAAATTCAACGAATTGTTTCTGAATATTTTAAAATTTCGATAGATGATCTAAAAAGTAAGAAAAGAAATTATAATGTAGCTTTCCCAAGACAGATTGCTATGTATTTATGTAGAACTTGTACGGATGAATCTTTTCCTAAATTAGGAATTGAATTTGGGGGAAAAGATCATTCGACAGTTATTCATTCTTGTGATAAAATAGAAAGAGAAATCAAAGTAAATAATGAATTAAGTCAAATTATTGATATTTTGAAAAGAGAAATCAATAGTTGTTCAAAAAAATAAATTTATAGACATTTTATAAACAATAAAAATTTACAAAAATTGTGTTAAAATAAGAAGAAAAAGAGGTTATCAACAATTTCCACAGTAATAATAATAAAAATAAAAAAAAGAAAGAAGTGATAATATGAAAATTAAAGTAAAAAAAATTGTTTTATTGGAGGAGTTGAATAAAGTTTCAAAAGCTTTATCAAGTAAAAATATTATACCTGTTTTATCAGGAATCTGTTTTGAAGCGAAAGAAAATAAATTAATTCTTACAGCTTCTGATAATGATATAACTATACAAACCTATTTAAATGAGGATAATGAAAATTTAGAAATAAAAGAACAAGGAAATATAGTTATTCAAGGTAAATATATCTTAGATATTGTTCGAAAATTACCAGATGAATATATAAATATAGATGTAATTGATGATTCTAAAGTATCTATATATACAGATAATAGTGAATTCAATTTAAATGGAATTAATAAAAAGGAATATCCTACAATTCATTTAGAAGAAAGTAAAAATAAAGTTATGTTAAGCAAAGATTTATTTAATGAAATTATTAATCAAACTTGTTTTGCAGCTAGTAATGATGAATCAAAACCTTCTTTAACAGGAATTAACTTTAATATTACGGGAAATATTTTAGAATGTAATTCTACGGATTCCTACAGATTATCAAGAAAAATAGTCAATTTAAGTGATATTAATGAATCTTTTAATTTAATTATCCCAAGTAAAAACTTATTGGAATTTGCTAAAATATTAACGGAAGAGGATATGATTGAAATAAATATTTTTAATAATAAATTGTTATTTAAGTATAATCATATTTTATTTCAAACACGTTTAATTAGTGGTACATATCCTAATACATCTAATTTAATTCCTGAAGATCCTATATTAAAAATAAATATTGATAAAGATTTACTTTATAATACAATAGATCGAACAAGTATTTTAGCTACAGATAAAGAAAAAAATATTATTACTTTAGAAATACAAGGAAATCATTTAAATTTAAAATCTTTTGTTGCTGAAATAGGAAAAGTAGAAGAAAAAATGATGATAAACAATGAAATGCAAGAGAATATAAAAATTTCATTTAGTTCGAAATATATGATGGAAGCTTTAAAAGCCTTTTCAACAGAAACTGTGGATATTTGCTTTTTTGGAGAAGTTAAACCGATTATTATTAATTCTACCGAGGATAAAACATTGACTGAACTTGTTTTACCTATTCGAACTTATTAATTTTTTCATAAATCAACAAAATTCTACAAAATGAAGTGTTATTTTAATGATACTACATTTTATGTAGAATTTTTTTTAGGGGGATTTTATGAAAGATTATGAAATTAATGATGATACTTTAGCAATCATTCCAGTTGATAATAAAAAAACTAAAGTATTAGAAAAGGACTATGAGTATGTAATTGAACAAAATGCATATAAGGTAATGGATTATAGTTGTCAATATTTTGGTAGTACTTATGAAGGTAGAAAGGGTGGAAGTAAAAATATTTTAGGAACAGGATATAAAGTGCCTATTTTAATAAGAGAAGATAATTATATTATTTTTTTTCCAACTGAATCTCCATTATTGGATACATGTATGTGGATATCATTACATAATATAGAAAGATTTGAAAGAAGCGATAATAATACCACTAAAATTTATTTTAAAGATGGTAAAAACATTATTATAGATGTGTCTTTTCGATCTATAGAAAATCAAATTTTAAGATCGACTCGATTAGAATCTGTCTTACGAAATCGATCAAATTCAAAAAATAATATTAAATGATAAAATATATTAAAAAAAGGACAAAATTGTTCTTTTTTTTGTCTATATATGTTATAATATACTTATGTGTATAGGAGTATTACAAAATGGTAAAAGGTGATTTTATGAGCATTTTTATGGCAATAACGTGATTTTAAAAAAATTAAGCTTAATAAATTTTAGAAATTATCAAAAAATTTCTATTTCGTTTAATAATACAGTAAATATTTTTATAGGAAATAATGCTCAAGGTAAAACAAATATTCTTGAAAGTATCTATGTTTTAGCTTTGACTAAATCTCATCGTAATGTTAATGATGTTCATCTAATTAAATATAATGGGGAATATACCAAAATAGAGGGAAAAATAAAAAAAAACAATTTAATTGATACTTTAGAAATAAAAATAACAAAAACAGAAAAAAAAGTATTTAAAAATAAAAACAATGTAAAAAGAATATCTGATTATATATCAAATTTGAATGTAATACTATTTACACCTGATGATTTAGAAATTATAAAAGGATCTCCTTCTATTCGAAGAAATCTATTAAATATTGAAATAAGCCAGATTTCTAATCAATATATTACTATTTTAAATGAATATAACAAATTATTAAAAAATAGGAATGAATATTTGAAATTATTATATGTGAATCATTTTAGTGATAAAAAATATTTAGATATTATAACTGATCAGCTAATCGAAAAAGCAATATACATCTATAAGAAAAGAAAAAATTTTATTGATGATATAAATAAAAATATATCTAATATCTATCGTTTTATTACTGGAATAGACGGATTATATATTCGATATATAAATAATTGTGATATAGATATTTTTGATGAAAATAAAATTAGAGAACAAATGCTTAAGAAATACAAAAATAATTATAAAAAAGAAATTTTAAATGGAATGACTTTATATGGGCCTCATAGAGATGATTTTGAATTTCTTATAGGAGATGAAAATTTAAAGTTATTTGGTTCACAAGGACAGCAAAGGTTAAGTATTATTTGCTTTAAATTATCAGAAATTGATATTTTCAAAGAAAAAAACAATACAAGTCCCATTTTATTATTTGATGATATTTTTAGTGAAATTGATAAGATAAAAAAGAATAAATTAATAAAATTGATAAATAAGGATATACAAACAATTATAACTGCTACGGATTTAAGAGGAATGAGTAAAAATTTGATTGAAAAATCTTCCATTTTTAAAGTAGCATCTGGAAAAATAGAAAGAAGGTAATTTATGGAAAATGTCAAAATGGAATCTTATGATTCCTCATCAATTCAAGTATTAGAAGGGCTAGAAGCAGTCAGAAAAAGGCCAGGAATGTATATTGGAACAACAAGTTCTAGAGGACTTCATCATTTAGTATGGGAGATTGTTGATAATGCTATTGATGAGGCTTTAGCGGGATATTGTACTCATATAGAAGTAGAAATTGGAAAAGAAAATACGATTACCGTTAAAGATGATGGAAGGGGAATTCCAGTTGGAATTCATCAAAAAACAGGAAAGAGTACGGTAGAAACTGTTTATACGGTTTTGCACGCAGGTGGTAAATTTGGAGGAGGAGGATACAAAGTATCCGGAGGTTTACATGGTGTTGGTGCCAGTGTAGTAAATGCATTAAGTGAATGGTTAGAAGTAAAGGTATATAAAAATGGACATGTTTATTTTCAAAAATATAGTAATGGAGGACATCCAGAAGAAGAATTAAAAATAATCGATACATGTCCTGAAGAAAGAACTGGAACTACTGTAACTTTTAAACCAGATCCAGAAATTTTTACTGAAACCACAATATTTGATTATAGTATTTTGCGAACTAGATTAAGAGAACTTGCTTTTTTAAATAAGGGATTAAAAATAAGCCTATATGATTTAAGAGAGGATAATAAAAAAGAGTCCTTTCATTATGAAGGTGGATTAAATGAATATGTTGAAATGTTAAATAAAGATAAGAAACCTATTCATGAAACTATAATTTCTTGTAATGGAAATGAAAATGATATATCTTTAGAAGTAGCATTACAATATAACGAAACTTATAACGCAAGCATATATTCTTTTGTAAACAATATAAATACACCTGAAGGTGGAACACACGAAGATGGTGTCAAGAGAGCTTTAACAAGAATTCTTAACAAATATGCTAAAGAAGCGGGTATCTTAAAAGAAAAGGACGATCCTCTTAGTGGAGAAGATGTTAAAGAAGGTTTGACTATGATTGTATCTATAAAACATCCAAATCCACAATTTGAAGGACAAACCAAAACAAAATTAGGAAATAGTGAATGTCGAGGAATATCCGATAAGATTTTTTCAGCGGCTTTAGAAAGATTTTTGATGGAAAATCCAGATCAAGCTCGAGTTATAATTGATAAAGGTATGACTGCATCAAGGGCAAGAGTTGCTGCAAAAAAGGCAAGAGAATTAACTAGAAGAAAAGGGGATTTGGATATAACAAATTTTTATGGTAAACTTTCTGATTGTAAAAGTAAAGATCCTTCAGAATGTGAAATTTTTTTAGTGGAAGGAGATTCTGCTGGAGGATCAGCTATTAAAGGAAGAGATAGCATGAGACAAGCTATTTTACCACTTAGAGGAAAAATATTGAATGTAGAAAAAGCTAGATTAGATAGAGCTTTATCTAATGAGGAAATTCGAACGATTATAACTGCTTTTGGGACAGGAATAGGAGACGAATTTAATCTAGATAAATTAAGATATGATAAAATTATTATAATGACGGATGCTGATGTAGATGGATCGCATATTCGAGTCTTATTATTGACTTTATTTTATCGTTTCTTTAGACCTATTGTAGAAGCTGGACATGTATATGCGGCTCAACCACCTCTATTTGTAATAAAACATGGTAAGACGATAAAATATGTTTTAAATGAACAAGAAAGAGATGAATATTTAAAAACATTATCTCCAAATACAAAGTATGATATTATGCGTATGAAAGGTTTAGGAGAAATGGATGCAGAGGAACTAAATGAAACAACAATGGATATAGAAAAAAGAGTTTTAAGACAAATAACTGTTGAAGATGCAATGTCTGCTGATGATACTTTTTCAAAATTAATGGGTGAAGAAGTAGAACCAAGAAGAAAATTTATTGAAGAAAATGCAGTTTATGTACAAAATTTGGATATTTAGGAGGTAATTTATGGACAGATTAGAGAAAAATAATATAGTTACGGAAGTTAAAGATTCATTTCTTGAATATTCAATGAGTGTTATTGTAGCTAGGGCATTACCTGATTTAAGAGATGGTTTAAAACCTGTGCATAGAAGAATATTATATTCAATGTATGAATCTGGTTATACTCCTGATAAACCTCATAAAAAAAGTGCAAGAATTGTTGGGGATGTTATGGGTAAATATCATCCTCATGGAGATTCTTCAATTTATGAAGCTATGGTAAGAATGGCTCAAGACTTTTCTTATAGATATATGTTAGTTGATGGGCACGGAAATTTTGGAAATATAGAAGGTTATGGGGCGGCAGCTATGCGTTATACCGAATCCAGACTTTCAAAAATTTCATTAGAATTATTGAAAAATATAAATAAAGATACTGTAGATTTTATTCCAAATTTTGATGAATCTGAAAAAGAGCCAGAAATTTTACCGTCTCGTTTTCCAAATATATTAGTTAATGGTACGATGGGAATCGCAGTTGGTATGGCTACTAATATTCCACCACATAATTTAGGGGAAGTTATTGATGGATGTATTGCATATATAGACAATCCGGATATTGATTTAGATGAATTAATGAAATATATTAAGGGACCAGATTTTCCTACGGGAGGAATAATTCTAGGAAATAGTGGAATTAAAAAAGCTTATGAAACTGGAAGAGGAAGTATTACTATACGAAGTAGAGCAACTATAGAGGAAAAAAATGGAAAAAATTATATTATAGTTGATGAGGTTCCATATGGAGTTAATACATTAGAATTAAAAAACAAAGTAGCAGAATTAGTACACAATAAAGTTATAGATGGGATTACCGATTATCATACAGATTTAAAAGACGGTGTAAAAATAACAATTACTTTAAAGAAAGATGCAAATCCACAAGTCGTTTTAAATAATCTATATAAGCACACTGCTTTTCAAACAAATTATGGGATTATCTTTTTAATGTTAGATCAAGGAGTTCCAAAAACTTTAGGTTTAAAAGAAATTATAGTAAAATATATTGATTATCAAAAGGAAATTATTATTCGAAGAACAAAATTTGATCTTGATAAAGATGAAAAAAGGGCTCATATTTTGGAAGGGTTAAAAATCGCATTGGATCACATTGATGCAATTGTAAGTTTAATTAGAGAATCTAAAAGCGATACTGAGGCCTTGGAAGGATTAATGTCTAAATTCTCTTTAACAGAGGCACAAGGACAGGCAATCTTAGAAATGAAATTAAGAAGATTAACTGGTTTAGAAAGAGATAAAATTGAAAATGAGTTAAAGGATTTACTACAGGAAATTGATGAATTGAGATCTATTTTGGCTAGTGAGGAAAAGGTTTTAGAAATTATTAAAAATGAAATGATTGAAATAAAAAATAAATATGGTGATGAAAGAAAAACAAATATTGATATGACCGCTATTGATTATATAGAAGATGAATCTTTAATTCCAAATGATGATGTTATTATAACTTTAACCAATAAAGGGTATATAAAGAGGTTAAAATCTGATACGTATAGAACTCAAAATAGAGGTGGTGTTGGTATAAAAGGAATGTCGACTAATGAGGAAGATTTTGTTGAACATTTAATATCTATAAAAACACATGACCATGTATTGTTCTTTTCTAATAGAGGAAGGGTATATAGAATTAAAGGATATGAAATACCAGAATTTAGTAGACAGTCAAAAGGTTTACCAATAATTAATTTATTACCATTGGAAAAGAACGAGAACATTAGTTCGATAATTGGTTTGTCAAAGAGCGATGATCTTTATAAATATTTGATATTTATAACCAAATCAGGCCTTACAAAAAGAACTTTATTGTCTGAATTTGAAAATATAAGAAAATCTGGAAAGATTGCAATATCCTTAAAAGATGATGATGAATTAATAAGTGTAAGATCAACTACTGGAAACAATGAAATTATGATCGGTGCTAGCAATGGAAGAGTGGTTAGATTTAATGAAAAGGAAATTAGGATAATGGGTCGAACAGCTTCCGGTGTAAAAGGTATTGATTTAAATTCTAGTAAAGCAATTGGAGGAGAAGTTGTTCAATCTGATAATAAAATATTGATTGTTACAGAAAAGGGTTATGGCAAACAAACTGAAATAGAAGAATATAGATTAACGCATCGAGGTAGTAAAGGTGTTAAAGCTTTAAATATAACTGATAAAAATGGAATGATGGTATCTTTAAAAGCTATTGATAAAAATAAAAATTTAGATATTATGATAATTACTGATAATGGAATTGTCATAAAGATGCCACTTGATCAGGTTTCTACTTTAAGGAGAGCTACACAGGGTGTTCGTTTGATTCACTTAAAAGAAAATCAGAAAGTTTCTACAACCGCAGTCGTAGATCAAGAAGAAATCGATAATTCTTTGGAAATAGTTGAAGAGAAATAAAATTTCTCTTTTTTATTTCCCGGGAAATAATTCAATGTTTCACGTGAAACATTGAATTATTTTAGAAACATATAATTATATAAAATTAATTATGTATTGAACCTTCCAATCCACAATATTTTAATAATGTTTCACGTGAAACATTAAAGTTTTAAAATTGTTGAAATATTTTAAAAAATATATTATTATATTAAAGACGCAATAAAAATGATTAGAACCAGGTCAGGACTGGAAAGTAGCAGCCTTAATAATTTCTTTTTATGTGCGTCATTTTTTATAGGTGATAATATGTGTGATAAATATTATATGAATTTGGCATTAATTCAAGCTAAAAAAGCATTAAAGAAAAATGAAGTTCCAGTAGGTGCAATTGTTGTTGATGAAAAAGGAAATATAATTGGTAAAGGTTATAATAAAAAGGAAAAACACAAAAGTGTTTGTGAACATGCAGAAATCATTGCAATAACTAAAGCATCTAAAAAAATTAAAAGTTGGAGATTGAACAATTGTTCGATATATACTACATTGGAACCTTGCCCAATGTGTGCGAGTGCAATTGAACAATCTAGAATAAAAAAAGTATATTATGGAACTTCCAGAAAAGATGAGAATAATAAAAAAATAATAAATAATATATTAAAAAATATAGATATTCAAGAAAATATTTATGTAGAAGAATGCGCTAAATTATTATCCGACTTTTTTAAAAATAGGAGATAAATTATTTCCCGGGAAATAATTTATTATGTTTATTAAACAATTTACAGTTTTAACTACAAATGTTATAATAATATTGTATTAATTATGGGGGAATGATTATGTATCAATCATTATATAGAAAATATCGTCCCACTACTATTAATGATGTTGTGGGACAATCAATTGCATTAAAAATAATTAAAAATTCATTAAAAAATAATAAAATAGGACATGCTTATTTGTTTTCAGGGCCTCGTGGTACTGGTAAAACAACAATGGCTAAAATTTTGGCTAAAAGTGTGAATTGTTTGAATTTAATTGATGGGATTTCTTGTGAGAAGTGTAAAAATTGTGTTGAAATTAATTCAAATGAAACTGTTGATATTATTGAGATTGATGCTGCTTCTAATAATGGTGTTGATGAAATAAGGGAAATTCGAAATAGCGTTTCCTTATCTTGTTCTTCATTAAAATATAAGATATATATTGTTGATGAAGTTCATATGCTCACTATAGGCGCTTTTAATGCTTTATTAAAGACTTTGGAAGAGCCTCCGGAACATATTATTTTTATATTGGCAACAACTGATGTTCAAAAGGTTCCATCAACAATCATTTCTAGATGTCAATGCATTAATTTTGAAAGCATATCTGCAATCAATATCAAAAGAAGATTACAAGAAATTTCAGAAAAAGAAGGAATAAAAATTGAAGATAATATTTTAATGAAAATTGCCGAAATTTCTAATGGTGGTCTTAGGGATGCCATTGGAAATTTAGAAAAATTAATTGCTGCTTCTGATGAGAAAATGATTACACTTGATATATTTAATAGTACCTTTGGATTTGCTGATGATATATTGTTAAATGAATTTTTCAATACAATTATAGAAAACAATATAAATGGAATGTTGTCCCTTTCAGATACATTATATAACAGTGGAAAAAATTATATTATCTTTGTTAATGAAATGATAACTTTTGTTAGAAACAAGATTAGAATATTTTATGAAAAGAACAATGGCATTTGTCCTTATTGCGATTTGGTTTTTCAATTGGATAAGTTATGTAATCAATTAAAAAATACAGATAATATCAAAGCTTTATTTGAAGCCGGTATAATTAATATAATATGTCATTTCAATGATTCTATAGATAATAATCAAGTGATTATACAAGAAAAAAAAGAAAATAATTCTAATCATTTAATTGATAAGAAAATATTTCATGAACAAGAAGTTAAAAAAAATAGTGAAAAGGAAAAAAATTTTTCATCAAAAAAGGAAAATAGCGTTTTAATTGAAAATAATGAGATCATTATGAATAATACTTTTGCTTTAGCAAATAAACATGATTTACAAAAAATTAAGGAAAAATGGAATAAATTAAATGAATATTTATTAGATCAAAAAAATGGGTCAATTGCATGTTATTTATTTGATGGTAATATTCGAGCGTGTGGCAAAAACAATATAATATTAAGTTATGAATATGATTCTATGGTAAATAGAGGTTTTGATATTTATGATTCTTTAATTGAATTTTTAAATGAGGTTTTTAACGAAAGGTATTATTTATCTTTAATAACGGATGAGCAATGGAAAACTGCCAAAGATCAATATATACAAAATGTAAAAAATCATGTTGAATATAAAATTAAAGAATTGAAAACTTCAGAAACAAAAATAGATACGAAGCAAACACAAAATTTTGAAACCATGGATGAGGCTAGTTTATTATTTGGAGAAGATATTGTAGAGATAAAGTAAGGAGGAAAAAATATGAATATGCAAGCTATAATGAGGCAAGCACAAAATTTACAAAAGGAAATGTTAAAAACAAAACAAGAAATTGATAATACTAATTTTGAAGGAGAAAATTCATTAGTAAAAGTGGTTGTAAATGGAAAAAAGGAGTTAATAAAAATAACTATCGATAGTGATACAATTGAAGCTGATGATATTGAAATGTTACAAGATATGATTTTAGTAGCTGTAAATCAAGCATTTAAAAAAGTTGATGAATATACTGAACAAAAAATGGCAAAATATGGAAATATGATGCCAGGATTGTTTTAGATGTATCCACAAAGTTTAAAAAACTTAATAGAAGCTTTTAAATTGCTGCCTGGTATAGGCGAAAAAACAGCCGAAAGATTAGCTTTTTCAATATTAGATTTAGAAGAGGAAAATGTAGAATTTTTTTCAGAAGAATTAAAAAAAGCTAAGCATAATATTAAAAATTGTTCAATATGTAATTCATTAACAGAAAACAAAATATGTGATATATGTTCAGATCAAACTAGAAATGACAATATACTATGTGTGGTTGAAGATCCCAAAAATGTTATTATTTTTGAAAAAACTGGTTTGTTTCATGGAAAATATCATGTTTTAAATGGTTTAATATCACCACTTGATGGTATAAACCCAGAAGATATTGGGTTAAATAAATTAATTGAAAGAATAAAAACAGAAAATTTTAAGGAAATAATTATAGCTGTAAAACCTAGTATAGAAGGGGAAACTACAGCATTATATATTAAAAGTGTTTTAGAAGGATTAGATATTATTGTTTCTAGAATTGCAAGTGGGGTGCCTATAGGAGCGGATATGGAATATATTGATGTTATGACTTTAGAGAGAGCTTTACAGGATCGCATTAAAATGGAATAAAATTATAAAAACGATCATAATTTAAATTGGTGATCGTGTGAAAAAAACAATAGTAAATATATTAAAAAAATTTATTTTTGGTTTTATTATATTATATGGTTATAATTTGATTGCTTCATCATTTAATATGACAATTCCCATTAATATAATTACAATAATATTAGTAAGTGTATTGGGAGCTCCAGCTTTATTTGCGCTTATTATGTTACTATTAGTTGTTTATTGAGGTGTTTATGATTCATAATAAATATTATAACAATTATTCACAATTTTTTGATTATTTTCATAAAATAATAAAGGAGGACAAGCTTTCTCACGCTTTTTTAATTGAATGTAGGAATGTAAATAATTATAAAGAAATTATTTTAATGATTATAAAGGAAATTTTAGAAAGTAATAAATATAATGAGGATTTGGCAATAGAAAATCTTGTTGAAAATAATAATTACCCTGAATTGAAAATCATAGAACCCATTAATCATGTTATTCGAAAAGAACAACTTTTAAATTTACAAAAAGAATTTAGTGTCCAATCTATTTATGGGAGATATTTAATTTATATTATTGATGGGGCAGAATATTTAAATAAATCTTCAGCAAATACAATTTTAAAATTTTTAGAGGAACCGCCATCAAACATTATAGCATTCTTATTAACAAATAATAATTATAATGTGATTGAAACAATTGCATCTAGATGTCAAAAAATTACTTTGGGAGAGATAAAACATGAGAATGCATTTTCACCTGATGTTCAAGCCCTTGCAGAAATCTTAGAAAACAAAAAAGATAAGGCTTTAGGATATATCGATAATAGTTGGTACTCCTTTGATCGGGAAAGTTTAATTATAAGGCTGAAAGAATTACAAAATTATTACTTATTTCAATTAACAAAGATAAAACAGTTAAGAGAAAGTAGTAATATCAAAGCCTTATCAAATATTTCTAAAAAAATAATAATTATAGATGATTGTTTAAATAAATTACGTTATAATGTTAATATAAAGCTTTTAATTGATAAATTCATTTTATCTATGGTTGGGGTGATTTGATGTACAATGTAGTAGGAATATCTTTAGAAGGAAGCAGTAAAATTTATTTTTTCGAAACAAACAATATTGCTTTGAAAAAGGGACAATTTGTAATTACGGAATTAGATAGTGGATTAGGTTATGGAAAAGTTGTTATTGGTCCAAAAAATGAAAAAAAAGAAAATTTGATTTTTCCATTAAAAAAAGTAATTCGTATTGCAACACAACAGGATATAAAACAGTATGATATGGCAAAAAAGGAAAGTATAAAGGTTATTAAAAAAGCCAAAGCCATTGCTGATAAATTAAAGTTAGATATGAATTTTGTTGATGCACAGTTTACCTTTGATAAGAGCCAGTTGTATATAAAATATACAGCTGATGATCGAATTGATTTTAGAGAATTAGCGAAGAAGTTAGCGCAAGTTTATAAAACACGAATTGAATTGAGGCAGATTGGTGTTAGAGATAAAGCAAAGCAAATGGGTGGATTAGGACCTTGCGGGCGAATATTGTGCTGTAATTCTTTTTTAAATGATTTTGAGAGTGTATCTATAAATATGGCCAAAAATCAGTACTTGTCTTTAAATCCTACAAAAATTAATGGAGTATGTGGAAGATTATTGTGTTGTTTAAACTATGAAGATGAAATTTATACAGAATTGAAAAAAGGTATGCCTGCGATAGGGGATAAATATAAAACAGAAAGAGGCTTGGCTGAAGTGGTGGAAGTGAATCTATTCAAAAAATATTTTTTTGTTGAAACAAGTGATAAAATAATAGAAAGAATAGATATGGAAAAATGATGAAATTAGAACAATTTTTAAATTTTTCTCATATTAAAATTTATCAAGAGGATCACAGTTTTAAATGTACTTTAGATTCTATATTATTGGCAAATTTTGTATTAAATCATTATAAAAGGGGAACTATTATAGACTTAGCCACAGGAAACATTCCGATTCCTTTATATTTAAGTGGTTATTTAAAGCAAAAAATTATTGCAGTAGAATTACAAGATGATATTTGTAAACTGGGTAAAGCAACAATTAAATATAATCATTTAGAAAAACAAATTGAATTATTTTCCGATGATATAAAAAATTTAAAAAGTAGATTTTCCCAAAATAGTTTTGATGTAGTTATTTGCAATCCTCCTTATTTTTCTGTTCAAAATTATTATAAAATTTCTCCTACAAAGACTAAATCTATAGCGCGGCATGAATTATACTTTAATATGCAGGATTTAATTAAAATATCAAAATATTTATTAAAAGATAAGGGAAGTTTATTTTTAATTTACAGAAGCGAACGTTTAGTAGAGTTATTAACTTTGCTTAGTAATAGTCATTTAGAACCAAAGAATATTCAAATGGTATATACAAATTCAAAAAAGAAGGCTCGATTGTTTTTATTGGAAGCTCGATTAAATGGTAGAAAAGGTTGTACTGTAGAACCTCCGTTATTCATTTACAATGATAACAATCAATACACAAGAAAAGTGAAAAATATGTTTGGAGGTGATTGCTATGATTCAAAAAAGCTATAATGATAGTCCTAGTTTATATTTAATTCCAACACCAATAGGAAATATGGAAGACATTACAATAAGAGCTATTAATACCTTGAAAAGTGTTGATTATATTTTATCTGAGGATACTCGAATTACCAACCAATTACTTAAAGCTTTAGGAATTTCCAAAAAGACGATTAGTTGTCATGAACATAATGAAGATGAAATAAAAGAAAAGGTTTTAAAAGATATAAAAGATGGCAAAAATATTGGGTTAGTTACGGATAGGGGTACACCTATTATTAGTGATCCTGGATATAAAGTTGTTAAATATTTAATAGAAAATCATATAAATGTAATTTCTCTTCCAGGACCTACAGCCTTTGTACCTGCTATTACAGGATCTGGAATACGTCCTTTGCCCTTTTTATTTTATGGCTTTCTAAATGCGAAAGCCTCAAGAAGAAAGGAAGAGTTAGAACAATTAAAGCATTGCCAATATACTCTAATATTTTATGAGGCGGTTCATAGGATAGAAAAAACTTTAAAAGACATTTTACAAGTTTTTGGAAATCGCAACATCAGTATAAATAGAGAAATTTCCAAGTTGTATGAAGAAATCTATCGTGGTAAAATATCAGAAGTAATTCAGGAATTGGATGTAATAAAAGGGGAATTTGTAATAGTGGTTGAGGGAAATTTCGAAAAAAAAAGTTTTACGTCAATGAATATTCTTGATCATGTAAAATTGTATTTGCAGGAAGGTATGAATGAAATGGATGCTATAAAGAAAGTAGCAAAAGAAAGAAATATCCCAAAATCTATTATTTATAAAGAATATCATACTAGGAAGTGATTATATGAAATTAATTGTAGGTCTTGGAAATCCTGGAAAACAATATGATGGTACAAGACATAATATCGGATTTCGATTTATAGATCATTATTGTGATGGACATGGACTTCTGATTAATAAAAAACGAGATAATGGCTTATATACAAAAGCAAAAATCAACGATCAGGATATTATTTTTTTAAAACCACAATCTTATATGAATTTATCTGGACAAGTTGTTGCGGACTATATGCATTTTTTTAAAATTCCGATAGAGGATCTTTTGATTATTCATGATGATCTAGATTTGTATTTAGGAAATTATAAATTAAAACAGAAAGGATCTTCTGGAGGACATAATGGTCTTAAAGATATTGAAAACCATTTAAAAAGTGATAAGTATAAGAGATTAAAAATAGGTATATCTAATAATAAAACTATTGATACTAAGGATTATGTTTTAGGAAAATTTACAAGATCAGAATGCGAGCAATTGGATATTTTAGCAGCTACAGTTGATCATATCATAGACGATTTTTTAGTAATGAGATTTGATGATTTAATGTCAAAATATAATAGTAAAAATGAACAATAGGTGATTATCATATGAGCATATTTCAAAAACTTATTGAAATAACACATAAAGAAAACATCAGTATAACTGGTCTAACTGATGAGTTTTTTTGTGCTTATTTATATACTTATTTAAAAAAATACAATCAGGATATTTTAGTTGTTGTCCCTTCTTTGTATGAGGCAAATAAATTATATAATTCTTTAGGAAATTATAGTAGTGAATGTTTACTATTTCCAATGGATGATTTTTTAACCAGTGAAGCAATTTCTATAAGCCCAGATTTAAAAATTAGCCGTTTAGAATGTTTGAATGAACTTATTATCGCCAAACGAGAACCAAAAATTGTAATTACACATTTGGATGGATATTTAAGATTTTTACCTTGCAAAGAAAAATATATCCAATCTATAATTGCATTGGAAAAAGATCAAATCATTGATCCCAAAAAATTGGTGTCACAGTTAATCCAAATCGGATATAAGCGTGAAACTCTTGTCACCACAACTGGGGAAATAGGAGTAAGAGGATTTGTGATTGATATTTTTCCTTTAGGTGAAAATCACCCCGTTCGTATTGAATTTTTTGGGGATGAAATTGAATCGATAAGATATTTTGATGAAAATACGCAAAAATCAATAGCGGAAGTTAAAAAGATGGTTATTCGACCAAATACAGAAGATATTTTTGATGATAATAGTTTTCAAGCACATAAATTTTTATCTATAACAAACAAACAGCTTGTAAATATAGAAGATTATCTACACAATTATACTGTATTCTACAAAGATAAAAATCAATTAGAAGCAGCATATGAAAAGATGGAAATGGAAGCGTTTGATTACAAGATTGAAAAGGATAAATTATTTTCTGGAATCTATTTTTTATCTTTTAAGAATCTATATAAAGACGATGCTATAAAGTATTATTCTATAGATAACTATTTTAATGATAAAAATGTTATTTCATTTGATTGTAAAGAGGTCCCTGACTTTCATAGTGATATTCATTTGATTGATGCATATATAAACAAACAGATAAAAAATCAATACACCATTTGTATCTGTGTTAAAAAAAGCAAATTTAATAATATAAAGAAATATTTATCCTCTTCGTTATATGAAACGACTTTGGAAAATATTAAAGAGCATAGTATTAATTTAGTCGATTTTGATTTAAATAGTGGATTTATATATAAAAAATATATTTTTATCAGTGCTAAAGAGTTGTTTAAAGAAGTTAGTAGAATAAAATATAAAACAAAATTAAAATATACATCAAAAATTAATGATATTAATAAATTAAATATTGGAGATTATATTGTTCATAGTATACATGGAATAGGAATTTATAATGGAATAACCTCATTAAAAAAGGGAGAATTAATTAAAGATTATTTGGAAATTCTTTATAAAGATAAAGATAAATTATATATACCTGTTGAAAAAATAGATTTCATTAGTAAGTTTTGTGGAAAAGAAGGTGTTGTTCCAAAAATTAACAAATTGGGCGGGAATGAATGGCATAAAACAAAAATGCGTATTCGTGATAAAGTAAGAAATATAGCCAGCACATTGCTAAATATTTATGCCAATAGAAAACTGAAAGAGGGTTATGCTTTTTCTAAGGATACGGATCTTCAGATTGAATTTGAACAGGAATTTCCATATGAATATACGCCTGATCAAGAACTTGTTACAAAGCAAATTAAACAAGATATGGAAAGTAAAATTCCAATGGATCGTTTGCTTTGCGGAGATGTTGGGTATGGAAAAACTGAAGTAGCATTTAGGGCCATGTTTAAGGCTGTTTGTGATTCAAAGCAAGTTTTATATTTATGTCCAACAACCATATTGTCTAATCAAGTTTATGAAAATGCAAAGGAAAGATTTCAAAATTTTCCTGTGAGTATTGGTTTGTTAAATCGCTTTACTTCTGGGAAGCAGACAAAAAATATAATTGATTCTTTGAAAAATGGTACCATTGATATTGTTATTGGGACACATAGGATTTTAAGTGAAGATGTTCAACCTAAAGATTTAGGATTATTGGTTATTGATGAGGAACAAAGATTTGGAGTTCTTCATAAGGAAAAAATTAAGCAGTATAAATCCAACGTTGATGTTCTTACTTTAACGGCTACACCTATTCCTAGAACACTTCAAATGTCAATGGTTGGTCTTAGAAGTTTATCTATGATTGAAACTCCTCCTATTGACCGATATCCTGTACAAACATATGTAATTGAAGATAATGATCAAATTGTCAAAGACGCTATATATAAAGAATTATCACGAGGTGGACAAGTTTTTTTACTTTATAATCGTGTTGAATCCATTGAAACGGAGGCAAAAAAAATTGCTCATTTAGTTAAAGATGCTCGAGTTGTTTTTGCACATGGACAAATGAATAAATTAGAATTGGAAACAAAAATGCAATCTTTTATTGATGGAAATTATGATGTTTTAGTATGTACAACCATTATAGAAACAGGTATTGATATTCCAAATGTCAATACATTAATTATTAAAGATGCCGATAAATTTGGATTGGCACAACTATACCAAATTCGAGGGAGAGTTGGTAGAAGTAATAAAATAGCTTATGCATATTTGATGTATGAGGGAAATCGTATTTTAACAGAAACGGCTTTAAAAAGATTAAACGCAATCAAAGATTTTACAGAACTAGGAAGCGGATTTTCCATTGCAACAAGAGATTTATCTATTCGAGGAGCAGGAGATATTTTAGGCTCTCAACAGGCAGGTTTTATTGATAGTATTGGTATAGATCTGTATATAAAAATTTTGAATGAAGAAGTTGAAAAGCTAAAAGGAAATTTTGTAGAAGAAGAAAGAGATGAACCGCCATTTGTTGATGTATCTACACATATTGATGATGATTATGTAGATGATGCAGATTTAAAAATAGAAATACATAAATTAATTAATCAAATTGATTCTTTAGAAAAATTAAAAGAAGTAAAAGCAATAATCGAAGATCGTTTTGGTAAAGTAAATGAGGATTTATTAATCTATATGCATGAAGAATGGTTTGAAAAAATATCCAAAACTTTAGAAGTTGAAAAGGTAAATAAAACAAAGAATTTTATCGATGTTGTATTTAGTGAAAATATTTCTGGTAAAATTAATGTTGAAAAATTATTTATGGATGCCTTTTCTATTTCAAAAATGTTTCGATTTCAAAGCAAAAATAATAAATTACATATTATTTTAGATACAATTAAGTTAGAAAAACATTATATTTATTATTTAACAAAATTAATGGATTCAATAGAATTTCTTGACTAGAATTTTAAAACTTGATATCTTATTAATATAAGATAGGTGTTGTATATGAGTGATGCAGATGTAAAAATGATATTAAAAGAAAAGAATATTGAAATAACTAAAAACAAGTTAATACTTGATGTGGAAAATAATATTGATTCTTTAAAAAGAAATATAGAAAATATATTTTATTTAGAAATAAATTATATAGAAAAAATTTTATTAAATGATTATCATTTTGCTGATGAGAAATTCATGGACAATATAAAAGAAAAGAGTTTACAATTGATTGAACCTACTGAACAAAAGTTTATCTCTTTATGTAGAGAATTTATTTATAAGCAATCTCTAAATAAGAATTTCTATATAAGGTATGAAAAATATTTGCACACATTAGATACTATTTTTGAAGAACCAATCTTAGGGTTTGTTCATGATCTTCGTTATTTAATAAAAAAATTTATCGATGATGAAGAAAAAACTCAAATTGTATATAAAGTTTTAAATAAAAAATATAAAGATCGTATTTTACTTAAAGTAAATATCCAAGTAAAAGAAAGAAATAATATTATTATAAATAATGCAAAAGAAACGTACAAAAAATATTTATTATTAGATAAAAATACAAAATAAGAGTTTCATACTCTTTTTTTTATTTTAATTAACAAAATGGAAATATTTACCACAAGAATTCTCTACATATTAAGCTTATAATATATATGAAAGAAAATAAAAATCATGTATAAAAAAAGATTTCAGTGGGAACATAAGATGTAGAAAGTGGTGATATATTTGAAGGCAACAGGAGTGGTTAGACGTATTGACGATTTAGGCAGAATTGTGATTCCAAAAGAGATGAGAAGAACGTTGCGAATACGAGAAGGAGAAGCGTTAGAAATTTTTGTAGATAATGACTTTGTAGCATTAAAAAAATATTCTCCTATGAATGATTTAGAGGATTTTGCAAAAATATTAGTAGAATCGGTATATGGCAGCATTAATAATAATATATTAGTAACAGATAGAGATAAATATATTGCTGTAGCAGGATCTTTAAAGAAGAAATATTTAAAAAAGAGCATAAGTTCTAATTTAGAAACCTTAATTGATAAAAGAAGTATTGCCATTGAAAAAGATTTAGAAGATTTGGAGCTTTCCCCAGGTGAATTTGAAAAAGGAAGTTATACAATTCATCCCATTATAATGAATGGGGATGCGATTGGATTAGTCATTATTTTCTCAATAAATAAGAATATTACGGATACAGAGGTTAAAATATCACAAATTATTTCTCAAATTTTAGGAAAACATATTGAAGAATAAAAAAATATATGTTATACTTTAGCCATATTTAAAAGTTTTGAAGGAAAGAGTATATAAAAATTGCTATTATAGAGAGCTTTGTTAGGTGAAAGAAAGTATAGCATATTTATAGAACATGGTTCTGGAACTTACTTCTCGATATTTAGATTAGTACGTTAACTACGTTAAAAGTTTTAGAGAGTATGATTTTATATCATAAATTAAGGTGGTAACACGGTAACTCGTCCTTTTGCTAGGATGAGTTTTTTCTTTCAAGACAATAGAACAGGAGAGGATTAAATGAAAAAGAACACTTATTATATAACAACGCCAATCTATTATCCAAGCGCTAATTTTCATATTGGACATTGTTATACAACAATAATTGCTGATTCAATTGCAAGGTATAAAAGAATGCAAGGATATGATGTTTGTTTTCAAACAGGAACAGATGAGCATGGTCAAAAAATAGCTACAAGAGCAAAAGAGGCGGGATTAGATCCAAAATCTTATGTGGATAATATTGTAGAAAATGCGAAAGATTTATGGAAATCTTTAAATATATCTTATGATAAATTTATTCGAACAACAGATAAATTTCATGAATTAGCTGTACAGAAAATATTTACAAAGTTATATGAGCAGGGAGATATTTATAAAGGAGAATATAAAGGATTATATTGTACGCCGTGTGAATCTTTTTGGACTTCTACACAATTGATAGATGGTAAATGTCCCGATTGTGGAAGAGAAGTACATGAAGTAAAGGAAGAAGCATATTTTTTAAAATTATCCAATTATGCGGATCAATTAGTAAAATATATTGAGATGCATCCAGATTTTATTCAACCAGAATCTAGAAAAAATGAAATGATTAATAATTTTATTAAACCAGGCCTTGAAGATTTATGCGTTTCAAGAACTAGTTTTAGTTGGGGGATTCAAGTTCCATTTGATCCTAAGCATGTGGTTTATGTATGGTTAGATGCATTAACAAATTATATTACTTCTTTAGGGTATATGAGCGATGATGATACCGAATTCAAAAAATATTGGCCAGCGGATTTACATTTGGTTGGAAAAGAAATTACGCGTTTTCATACTATTGTATGGCCTATCTTGTTAATGGCATTGGATTTACCAATTCCTAAACAAGTTTTTGGGCATGGTTGGTTAGTTATTAATGGAGGTAAAATTTCCAAATCACTTGGAAATTATAAAGATCCCAGAGAATATATTAAAGAATATGGAGTAGATGCTGTTCGTTATTTTGTATTAAGGGAAGTCCCTTTTGGCAATGATGGTACATTTTCTGAAGAAGCTTTAATTCATAGAACTAATGCCGATTTAGCCAACAATTTAGGTAATTTAGTTAATCGAACCATTTCAATGGCTAATAAATATTTTGATGGCCAAATAGCTAATAAACACGAGAAAGAATCTATTGATAAGGAATTATTCGATGCAGTAAATAAGGTAAATCAAATAGTGAAAGAAAAGATGGAACTTTTGCATGTAAGCGAAGCTTTAGAATCTATATTTGATGTTCTTAGACGAAGCAATAAATATATCGACGAGACTACTCCTTGGATATTAGCAAAGGATGAATCAAACAGAAATCGATTAGAAACAGTTCTTTATAATTTATTAGAATCTATACGTGTTTGTGCTACTTTGTTAGCGCCTTATCTTCCTGATACATCAAAAAAAATTAAGGAACAGTTAAATAATTTTGAGTCAAGTGACAATTACTTAGAAAACAATCATTATCAAGTAAATATTCCTACTCCTTTATTTCAAAGAATTGATAAAAAGGTAGAATAATTGTAAACTTTTATGTAAATCTGAAAAATAATTTGTATATTATATTTCCTTGTCTATTACTTTATGATATATTACTAAAGTAGTATAAAAAGCATTAGGAAAGGGAACTTTATGAAAATCAAAATTAATGTAGTCTCGATTGCGTTAATTTGTGCTATTTTAGCTGTTGCTGTTTTATATTATGCTAAAAGAAATATTGTTGATTTAGTTTATTTAATATTTTTAATTACGCAATTAATAAGATATATTCGTAGTGATTTAAGTTGATATGAATATATCTTTTTTAGTGGTATAATAAGAATAGAGAAATAAGAGTGGTGAGAATATGTTTATAGATACACATTTACATTTATCAACTGAGGATTATCATATCGATGAAATCAAAGATATTTTAAGACAGGCAAGAAGAAATGGGGTAAAAAAATATATCGTTTGTGGATGTAGTAAAAGTGAAATTAAAAATGTGTTAAAAATCTATCCGCAGATGCGTAGTATTTCCTTTGCATTTGGATATCATCCTGAGTTTGCTGATAGCATTACTAAGCAAGACTTATTAGAATTACAAGAATTCATCTGTCATGATCGTGTAGTAGCTATTGGAGAAATTGGATTAGATTATCATTATAACAATGAAAATAGGCAGCAACAACAGAAAATATTTCGGGAACAACTCCAGTTAGCTGAAAAATTAAATTTGCCGGTAACTATTCACTCAAGAGATGCAATAGAAGATACTTATCAAATATTATCTCAATATCATGTGAAAGGAGTTATTCATTGCTTTAGTGGAAGTCTTGAAATGGCACAAAAATTTATTAAATTAGGTTTTTATCTAGGTATAGGAGGAGTGATTACTTTTAAAAATAGCAAATTAAAAAACGTGATTGCTAAAATAGGACTTGAACATGTTGTTTTAGAAACCGATTCTCCCTATTTGTCTCCAGAACCATATCGGGGAAAGAAAAATGGCCCTCAAAATATTTATCATATTGCTTGTTTTCTTGCTGATTTATTAAATATTTCTATAGAAGAAGTAGCAAAAATAACTACAACAAATGCAATGTGTATATTTGACTTGAAGTAATAGATATGTTATACTTTTAATAGTGTTATATAATGGATGGTGGTTTTATGAAACAGCTTACTATTATGCTTAGTAAACGTTTTCTAATATTCCTATTTATAATAATGTGTATGTTTGTTATTTCAACTGGAAATAAAAGAACAACAATTTTAGCGAATAACAAAAATAATGTAAAATCGGTACAGGCTGTACATATTGTTAATAAATACAATAGTCTTCTCGAAAATGCTAAGCCGGTTGAAGTAAAATCTTTAGCCGCAGCAGTTAAAATAGCACCAAAGAAATCGGTAGCATTTTCAGGAAGTATGACAGCTTATGGTCCAGATTGTCCAGGATGTGGGGGCAGAACGAGTTGTCCTCCTAGGCAAAATCTATCTAACGGGAATGTTTATTTTAAAGATAAGGATTATGGTACTGTACGTATTTTAGCAAGTGATTCTTCATTGCCATGTGGAACGATTGTTAAAGTTTCGAATATTTCTATAACAAATTCTTATATATATGGTGTGGTATTAGATAGAGGGTCTGCAATAAAAGGAACAGTAATGGATATAATGTATGAATCAGAAAGGAAAGCTTTATCCTTTGGAAGACAATATAATGTAAGATATGAGATCGTGAGATGGGGCTGGTAAAATTATGAAAGAAAAAAAAGAAAGTGCAAAACGAATTGTTTTTACAATACTTGGTATTCTATTATTAATATGTAGTGTAATGATTGTTGGATTTGCTATTTTTGTATTTGAAGATACTTCAAATCATG
Source organism: uncultured Bacilli bacterium (assembly GCA_947627405.1). Taxonomy (GTDB): domain Bacteria; phylum Bacillota_I; class Bacilli_A; order RF39; family UBA660; genus CALVUP01. The sequence goes on from CANQVY010000001.1 coordinate 24,718, forward strand.
ATAATTCTATTACTACGGGGACAAATCCAGAGGGAACCCTTTCTTTTGCTTATAATGAAAATAGCAATGGAGTCGAGTTAATGAATGCAATTCCCATTGATGATGTAACGGGGAAAAAACTTACCAATAGTGATAAAGCTAAAGGAATTAACCAAGGTTATTTTGATTTTTCCATCAGGGCTAGTGGAACATCTGCAGGGAAAATAAAATATCAAATCTATGCTACATTAGAAAATGATAGTAATATGGATACGAAATACATAAAAGTATATTTAACAGATGATAAAAATAATCCATATCGCGGGTATGATTCGGATGTTCCTGTTTTTTCCTCATTAGATAAATATAGTAGCCAAAAAAATTCAAAAATATTATATTCTGATGAAATAAATGTTAAAGAAGATGTAATCAAAAGATTTCGATTGAGATTGTGGGTAGCTAAAGATTATTCAGATGGTGCGACTTCTAAGACATTTAAAATAAAAGTGAATGTAAGAGCGACTGCTTAAATAGGAAAAGTGGTTGCTTTTTTTTTTAATATCATGTATTATTATAATAGGTGATGGCACATGAATACAAATGAAGAAAGAGAATATAAAAACGATTCAAAAAGTATTTTATTAATGGTTTTAGGAGTAGCTATTTTAGTTGTAGCGGTTATTGGTGTTTCTTTTGCAGCTTTTGCCGCCTCTAAAGCAACAAGTAATGTAAATACACTTACAACAGGAGCAATTTCTATGGCCTTTCAAGATACGACTTATATTGATATACATAATGCAATGCCAATATCTGATAAAGAAGGGATGGCTTTAACAGGTGATTATAACACGATGAAATTTACTGTATCTGCAAATGTATCAGGTAGTACTACAATTGATTATGTAATTTCTGCAGTTGATGTGACCGATCAAAATGGAAATAAAATTCCTGAAAAATATTTAAAAATCTATATGACGGGTGAAGGCTCTATTATTTCCACACCAAAATTATATAGTGATTTGGAAAATGTTCAGCATGAAGATCAAGTGGATAAGGTATTAGCGCATAGCTCTTTTGTAACAACTGCTTCTTCAGCACAAGAGTATAAAAAAGATTATGAATTAAAAATGTGGATAGATGAAAAGGCAGTAATTGGAAAAGATCCAATGACATTTAAAATAAGAGTTAGATTAGATGCTGAGCAAAAATAGACTTAGTCTTTTTTGTTTTCATATTATATAAAAGAATAATTTGGGGTGAGTCTATGGACAAAACAATGTTAAAAAAGATAGGCGATATATTACATTTCGTTGCTAAAACACTATTATATGTAGTCTTTGTTTTCATGGTTTTTATCATTTTTGTAATTGCTTGTTATGTTATAGGAATTCAAAGAAATTTAAAAAATAATAATTATGAGGCACCATTATATAGTGCATACGTTATTGTCAGTCCTAGTATGCATCCAACAATCAAAGTAAATGATGCAGTTATTGTAAAAAGAACAAGTGCTAAAAAAATAAAAGAGGGAGACATTATTACGTTTGTTTCTAGTGATACAAGAACTTCAGGAATTACCATTACTCATCGAGTTATAGAAGTATTAAAGGATAGTGATGGAAATCGATTGTTTCGAACAAAAGGGGATAACAATAATGTTGCGGATTCCTCTTTAGTTAAAGAAAACGATTTATCGGGAAAAGTTATTATGAAAATTCCAAAAATTGGTTATATTCAATATTTTATTTCTAGAAAATATGGATGGATCATTGCGGTTGTAATTCCATGTTTGGGTATTATTATTTATGATATATTAAAGATCATTAAAACGATTTCAAGTGGTTTTATTCCGAATCAAAAAAAAGATAAAAAATATAAAGGTAAGAAGGAGAAGAATTTATGAAAAAGAATCGAGTATGTTTATGTATAGCTTTAGCGTTTTTAATTATTTTATTTACTTTTTTCTCTACATTCATGTGGTATAAATTCTTTGATAAGAATACTGAAGAAAAACCAATAGTAAATCAGTTATATATAAGCAACAATGCACAACAAGTAGTAGAACATGTTGGCGTTGATGATGAAAATGATATCAATAATGCTTCGGATGCTTATTCTTTTTCTGTAGAGAATACAAGCAAAAGGAATCTTACTTATCAATTAAAAATTAATGAAATCGCTCCTTCTTTGTTAACAGATGGATGTATGCAAGAGGATTTATTAACAAGAGATCAATTAATCTATCAATTGAAATGTAATGGAAGCGTAATTACAAAGGAAAGTATGACAAATATCAAAGATAATACAATTGATATTAAAACAATAAAAGCGGGTGCGGTCAATAATTATGAATTAACTTTTTGGGTAGATCATAATCAAAAAGATTATTTGAATAAGCATTATCATTATGAAATAAATTTATCTGTATAGGGGTGATTCGATGAAACAAATTGCAAAGGAATATGCAAAAATATTTTCTTATACTATTACTGGAATTGTATTTGTTTTTGCTTCCTTTTATTTAATTATTAATATATATCATATGGAAGAAATCGCAGATACATTTACTTTTTCTTTAAGTGAGGATTCAAATTATAATGAAATTAAGAATCGAATATCTAATATTGAAAAGTATACAAATGTTAATATTAATAAAAGTAAGGGAAAAGCAAATAAGCAATTTTTAAGTTCATTAAATACAAAATTAAGTTATTGTAAAAATGCTTTAAACAATGAGACGTTTAAAGAGTTAAAAAACAATAAAAAAATTGGAATAAAAGATGTTTATAATTTACGAAATACATTAAATTCAAATGTTATTAATGGTTGTTTAATAGAACAATTGCATTACCTTACTTATTATAATGATAAAGATGGAAATTCGGATGGATTATCCAATTATTCTGATTATATAAAACTCAACATAGACATTATTAGTAGTAGGCTGAATTATATTGATAAAGATTTATTAAATAATAGTAGTTATTATTATAACTCTAGTAATGCGTCCACTGCAGTGATGAATAAAACAAAGGATATGTATGATGACGTTATGACAACTTATAATCAATCTGCAACATTGGTTGAAATGCTTTCAAAATGGTTATACACGGAAGTAGGTGTTACAAATGATTAAAATGATTAATGGATTGTTGTATGGTATAAAATATTTTTTACTTATTCTTAGTTTTGCTTTTGGTAGTTATATTATTTTATATATGTATCAGAGGTTGAATAAGTCTTTAGTGGATTCTATTTATATTGCTTTACCTTTTGTAATTTTATTTATATTATTTGCCATTAATATGTTGGCTAATCAAAAAAGAGTAACATCAAATTTGTTTTATAATTTAACTTGTTGTCTTGTATTTTGTGTAATTTTATTTATAGAGTATCGAGCATTATTTGATACAAATATGATAGCAAACAGCAAATTGGGATACAACATTAACTTTAATTATTTTGCTGATAATATTAATGCAATAAAAGTAATGATTGTTGGCCTTATTTTAGGAGATCTATTATTTATGCTGCCAAATAGTGATGATAAGAAAGCCTAGTGCTTTTTTTTGTTTTGTGCTATATTAGTTTTGGTGGTTTTATGGATTTACATGAATTTCAATTTAAAAAAGCATTTGGACAAAATTTTTTGAAAGAAAAAAAAGTTATTCACAATATTGTGGATAAAGCTAATATCGCTGAAAATAGCTTAGTTATTGAAATAGGTCCTGGAGCAGGTGCTTTGACGCAAGAATTAGTTAAGAAAGCCTCTTTTGTGTTAGCCTATGAAATTGATGAAAGATTAAAGGAACCTTTAAAAGAAAAATTTCAACATGAGGAAAATATTCAATTTATATTTGATGATTTTTTAAAACGAAATATAAAAGAAGATATTCAAGGTTTTTCTTATGAAAATCTATATGTTATAGCCAATCTTCCTTATTATATTACTACCCCAATTATCACAAAAGTAATAGAAGAAAAATTAAATATAAATAAGCTAGTTGTTATGGTTCAAAAAGAAGTTGGTGATCGCTTTGCTGCGAAACCTTCTAGTAGAGAATATAATTCTTTGACTGTTTATCTAAATTATTATTTTGATATTCATAAATTATTCTTTGTTTCAAAAAATGCATTTATTCCAAAACCAAATGTAGATAGTGTGGTGGTTGAATTAAAACGAAAAACAAATTTAATGCAATTAAATGATGAAAATTTATTCTTTAAATTGGTAAAAGACAGTTTTCAATATAAACGAAAAAATTTGAAAAATAATTTAAAAGGCTATGATTTAGATATCATAGAGAATGTTTTGGGTGCATATGGATTAAGTTTGCAAGCAAGAGCTGAACAATTATCATTAGAAATATTTGTTGCGATCAGTAATGCTTTAGCATAAATAATAAAAAAAGGCATATAATTTGTTGGAGATGATTGTATGCCTTTTCATATTGGGGATATTGTTAGTAGAAATTCCTATGGGAATGATATTCTCTTCAAAGTTGTTGCCATTAATAATAATGATGTAGAACTTAGAGGAATTGATGTTCGACTATGTGCTGATAGTAATATTGGTGATTTAAGAAAAGAGGATCCATCAAAATTAAAAGATGATAAAGAACTTTTCGATCGGTTTGGAGGAATCGTTAGTTTAGATAGAGATGAATATTTTTACATGCCAGGGAAAATATTACACATTGATTCTGATGGGGATTACCTTAATCGATGTATGCGGTTTTATAATAATGCTGGAATTCGTGCTTATGGGCTGAATCTTCCTGAAAATAAAGTGTATACGGAAATAGAACAATACTTGAATGATTTAAGGCCAGATATTGTAGTAATAACTGGGCATGACTCCTATTTAAAAAATAAAGGCAATAAAAACGATATTCATAACTATAAAAATAGCGAAAATTTTATTCGAGCAATCGAGAGTGCTAGAAAATATGAAGATAGCCCAGATAAACTTATTATCATTGCAGGGGCTTGTCAATCGAATTATGAAGAATTAATCAAAGCAGGAGCTAATTTTGCCTCAAGTCCAAAAAGAATTAACATTCACGCTTTGGATCCTGCTATTATTGCTGTTTCTACAGCTCTTTCTGATCGTAATAAATCTATTGATTTAATTGATATCTTAAATAAAACAAAATATGGTCCTGAAGGAATAGGGGGAATTATTACAAATGGTGCTATGTATACGGGGTATCCTAGATGATTGAAGATATAAAAAAAATAGTAGAATCTAAAAAAGGAAAAAAGTTAAAATTTAAATACAATGGGGCTAGAAATCAGGTAGAGGAATTTGATGGTGAAATTGTTGATGCTTATCATTTTGTTTTTACAATTCGAACGGGAGAAGAAATTGAATTAATAAAATCCTTTACATATAGTGATATATTAACTGAAACTTTGGAAATATTTGACTAAATATTGTTGCTTTTTGCCATTTATTGTTATAAAATATTATCATAAAGTATTAAACTTTAAGAGGGAGGAATAGACGATGAAAATAACATCAGTAAATGTTCGTAAGATTGAAAAAGAAGGTTCACGTATGAAAGGAATCGCATCTGTTTTAATAGATGATAGTTTTGCGGTACATGATATTCGCATTATTGAAGGTGATAATGGATTGTTTATTGCTATGCCTAGTCGTAAAACGGCTACAGGTGGGTATAGAGATATAGCACATCCAATTAATCCAGAAGTTCGTTCTATGTTTGAAGATGCAATTATTGAAGCTTATGAAAAAGCGGATGATGCAGAAACAGAAGAGTAATCTTCTGTTTT
>CANQVY010000002.1 GCA_947627405.1 uncultured Bacilli bacterium
CATTATGGAAAATATGACTTCACGTGAGGGACAAACAACTTTAAAATATACAATTCCATCTCGTGGATTAATTGGTTTTATGACAGATTTTATGACTTTAACCAAAGGATATGGAATTATTAATCATTCTTTTAAAGAATTTAGACCAGTGGAAAACATTAATATTGGCGAAAGAAAATTAGGAGTGCTTGTTTCTATGGAAAATGGGAAAGCAACAGCCTATAGTTTAGGAAATCTGGAAGATCGTGGCATTATGTTTATTGAGCCAACAACAGAAGTATATGAGGGAATGATTGTTGGAGAATGTAATCGAGAAAATGATTTAGCAGTCAATGTTGTAAAAGGGAAGCAATTAACCAATACAAGAGCAGCGGGATCCGATCATACAGTGGTTCTTAAACGCCCAAGAGCAATTACTCTCGAATATGCTCTTGATTATATTAATTCAGATGAATTAGTAGAAATTACACCTCTATCTATTCGATTAAGAAAGAAAATATTAAATACACAAGAAAGAAAAAAAATAGATTCTAGGAAAGTGGCTTAGAGGAAAGAAAAATATGCAAATTCATTTAGAAACATTGACTCTAACTCGATATGAGGAAGCCAAACATAAAAGTTTAATGGAAGAACTTGATTGTAAGGATTCTAAATCGAGATTTATTCATAATATTAAAGATCGATTGCTTGCTTCTGCTAATATTTCCGATTTTTCTTTTGCTAGTGCATATGTCGTAGAAGAAAATCATCTTCCCATTGGTTATACCTATTTATCTCCCATGAAAAAAGATACTGTTTTTATAGAAATATCTTTACGAAAGCAAGAAAGAGAAAAAGGCATTGGCAGTCGCCTTTTAACCGAATTTAGTGAATATTTGTTTACGAAACAGAATATAAAAGAAGTTCGAGCAGATGTTGATCCGAGTAACCAGAAAAGTATCCATATGTTATTAAATTGTGGTTTTTCTATAGACGAAGAGGAATTTGCCCAAAGAAATTATACAGGGAAGATGGAATTTGTAAAAGATAGTTATTGTTATGAATCAAAAAGACGAAAAAAATGAATATCGATTTAATCGGTATTCATTTATTATTTAATTTAATGAGTAAAGTCGAATAAAGAAAGATACATACTGCAATTAAAACAAGTAATACTTTAAAATAGACAATATGATTTGTAAGACTTACTAAGAATAAAATAAAATAACCAATAATCCTTGTTCCATTTAGAAAAAACTCAGAAATTACTTGATGTTCAACAATATATTCTTTTGCAATCTTTTTATCTCTAGAGGCTAAGGAATATCTTTTTGCTTCTGCATTATTAAGAAACAATACCAAAAAGATACTATTGAATAAATTATAAAGGATAACTGTACTTTTATTAATAGCAATCAAAAGAAAAAACATACCCAACAAAACAAAGATTGTCCCAAATTTTAATATATTTGTGTTGTTCTTAATCATTTTTTGAAAGATAAATAAGGAAAGAATAGAAAGTAAAGAAAAAACAGTGGTTAAGGTTCCTAAGGATATATTGGTTTTAAAAGTCATGACAATTAATATCGTAACTATGGTTTCAAGTAAATAATTAATGATGGCATCAAGTGCTACAATTTTATAACAGTCTTTCATTTCATAGGCTCTATTTTTTATAAGATAACGGATATAACCTAATAAATTATATTTTGAAGTATTGCTTTTCTTATCATCTTGAATAAGTAGGGAAAATAGAAATTGAATTATGGATAAAATCACAACAACAAGAGCAACCGATGAAAAACTGGTTAATTCAATAGAAGCTCCAAAAAGAAACGGAAATAAAACCTTTAAAGATTTGCTTAAAATCGATTTTAAAGAAATAAAATTCTTAGAATCATCTCCGGCATTAATATTGATTAAAATATGACCTGCCGACCAAAAGAATCCTTGAACTAATCCATAAAAAATACCTAAAGGAATATAAAAATCTACAATTTTATCTTTTAAAAGAGCAATTACCAAAATATAGATTGTATGAAGCGCAATTCCCATTCTAAAAATTGGGGCTCTACATTTTTCTTTAATTACTTTAGCAAGTAAACAAAAAGTTATATTTAAGGCAAAAAAAGAAAAAATATAGTAAATAGAAATAATTTTATAATTATAATTTGTTAAAGTAAAAAAGTAGGCAACTAAAAAAGTATTTAAAAACATATATAAAATATTATTAAGAATGGTTGCCCCCATTAAACCTATTTTATTCTTTTGCTTTTGAGTTAAATTTTTTAACATTTGATTCCCTACTTTCTACTTTACATGTTTCAGTTTAATTATATAAGAAATAAATTCTTGTTGCAATAAGAAAAAATTCAATTTTACATGTAATTTTTTTGTAAAAAAAAGTTTTAAAAAACACTTGATTTTCATATATTGTTGTGTTAGAATTATTGATGTGTGTGACTGCGAGGATGCGTGAGGTTGCTGATACACCAGGTTAAGTTGGTGTTAAATATCAGGTTTTTACGTGGAGCAAGTCTATACAAGATATAGGCGAAGGGAGGACTTAACATGGCAAATAATGTTGTTCGTATTAAATTAAAAGCATACGATCATAGAGTGCTTGACAATGCTGCTTCAAAAATTGTTGAAACGGTGAAAAGATTAAAAGGTGAGGTAAGCGGACCTGTTCCACTACCAACAAATATTGAAAAGTTCACAATTTTAAGAGCTGTTCACAAAGATAAAGATTCTCGTGAACAATTTGAAATGCGTACGCATAAGAGATTAATTGATATCAAAAATCCAAATAAGGAAGTTATGGATGCTCTTAAACATTTAGAAATTCCAAGTGGTGTTGATATTCAAATTAAATTATAAAAATAGAATTAGGAGGAAAAAAGTATGAAAGGAATCTTAGGTACAAAAGTTGGAATGACACAAGTGTTTACTAAAAGTGGTAAATTAATACCTGTTACTGTAATTGCAGTGGAACCAAATGTTGTAACACAAATAAAAACGGTAGAAACAGATGGCTATAATGCAATTCAACTTGGTGCAGTAAGCATAAAAGAGAAAAACAGTAATAAGGCTAAAATTGGTCACACAAATAAAGCAAACACAAGCCCTAAGCGCTTCTTAAGAGAAATCAGGGGAGTAAATCCAGCAGATTATACTCTCGGCCAAGTAATAGCAGCTGATATTTTCCAAGCTGGAGAAATGGTTGATGTTAGTGGCGTTAGTAAAGGAAAAGGATTCCAAGGTGTAATCAAACGTTGGAATCAATCAAGAGGTCCTATGGGACATGGATCACAATACCATAGAGGTGTTGGATCATTAGGTACAATGTTACCAATGCACGTTTTAAAAGGTAAAAAATTACCAGGACATATGGGAAATGTAGCAACAACAATTCAAAATCTTGAAGTCGTTGCTGTAGACATGGATGAAAATGTTATCTTAATTAAAGGAAATGTTCCTGGACCAAAGAAGTCTTTAGTTATGATTAGAACTTCAGTTAAGAAAGGTGAAAAGATTAACGATACAGAAGAATTAATTACTTATGTAGAAGAATTAGTTGAAGATGCAAAAGAAGAAGTTAATGAAGAACCAATAGCTGAAGATACAAAAACTGAAGAGTAAACATCACTTTTAAAATGACTGTAAATTAAATGTGATGGAAGGAGGAAGAAAGATGAAAAAGGCAGAACTTTTAAATCTAAAAGGTGAAAAACTAAAAGACATTAAATTAAATGAAAAGATTTTCGAACAAAAAAATGATAAAGTTTTATATGATGCTGTAATTTTATCTAGAGCAAATATAAGACAAGGAACTCATAAAACAAAAAATCGTTCTGAAGTTTCAGGTGGTGGAAGAAAACCATGGAGACAAAAAGGAACAGGACGTGCAAGACAAGGTTCTATTCGAGCTGTACAATGGGTAGGAGGAGGAAAATACGGTACTCCAGTTCCAAGAGATTACAGCAAAAAGATGAATCGTAAAGAGGCAAGACTTGCTTTAAAAACAGCTTTAACGTATAAAGCTGAAGAAAAGGGAATTGTTATTGTAGAAAATTTAATGGTAACAACTCCTAAAGTAAAAGAATTTTTAGGAATATTAAAAACATTGAAACTTGATAACAAAAAGGTGTTAGTTGTAGTAAAAGAATTAGATGAAAATCTAATATTAGCATCTAGAAACCTACAAAATGTAGCACTAATTCAAGCGGAAGAAATCAATGTGTTAGATGTAGTTGCGGCGGATGTGATCTTAACAACTGAAGATGCAATTCAAAAAATTGAGGAGGTGCTTGTTTAATGGATACGAAGTACTTAGAAATAATTAAAGCACCAGTGATTACTGAGAAAAGCGGTAATATTGCACAAAAAGGAAATAAATTTGTTTTTAAAGTGGATTCAAGAGCTAACAAAACAGAAATTAAGTTGGCAATTGAAAAAATCTTTAAAGTGAATGTAAAAGAAATTCGTACAATTAATGTAAAACCAAAGAAAAAAAGAATTGGACGTTATCCTGGTTTAACAAATCGTACAAAGAAAGCAATTGTGACTCTACAAGAGGGTCAAACAATTGATCTTGGATAGGAGGATTATTTATGGCAATTAGAATATATAAACCTACAACTCCAGGACGTAGAAAAATGAGCACTTTAACAAATGAGGAAATCACAAAGTCTACTCCTGAAAAGAGTTTAACGGTTCCCATAAAGAAAAATAGTGGTCGTAATAATCAAGGAAGAATAACTGTAAGACATCAAGGCGGTGGAGCTAAAAGAAGATATAGAATTATTGATTTTAAAAGAGATAAAAGAGATATACCTGGTACAGTTGCTAGTATTGAATACGATCCAAATCGAACAGCAAATATTGCTTTAATCAATTATAAAGATGGAGAAAAAAGATATATAATTGCTCCAAAAGGATTAAAAGTAGGAGATGTTGTTGAAAGTGGGGAAAAAGCTGATATCAAAGTTGGATGCAGTTTACCACTTATGAATATTCCAGTAGGAACAATGATACATAACATTGAGCTTCGTCCGGGAAAAGGTGGAGAGCTTGTAAGAAGTGCAGGGGCATCTGCTCAAATACTTGGACGTGAAGGAAAATATGTAATGATTCGTTTATCAAGTGGAGAACAAAGAAAAGTATTAGGTACTTGCTATGCTACAATTGGTGAAGTAGGTAATGAAGATTATTCATTGGTAAACTTGGGAAAGGCTGGACGTAAACGTCATATGGGAATAAGACCTACAGTACGTGGTTCTGTTATGAACCCAAATGATCATCCACATGGTGGTGGTGAAGGACGTGCGCCAATTGGTAGAAAAGGGCCTGTTACTCCTTGGGGTAAACCTGCACTTGGTCTTAAAACACGTAAAAAGAAAAATTCAGATAAATTAATCGTACGTCGTCGTAATGGTAAATAGAAAGGAAGGATAAACAATGGCAAGAAGTTTAAAAAAAGGACCTTATGTATTCAATAGATTACTAAAAAAGGTTGAAAAATTAAATGAATCTGGCAAAAAGGAAGTCATCAAAACATGGTCACGCCGTTCTACAATTTATCCTCAATTTGTTGGACATACATTTGCAGTTCACAATGGAAAAGAATTTATTCCTGTTTATGTTACTGAAGATATGGTTGGACATAAATTAGGAGAATTTTCTCAAACTCGTAAATTTGGTGGACACGGCGATGATAAGAAAAAATAGTTAAATGACTAGGAGGGAAAGTATGGAAGCAAAAGCAATCGCTAAATCACTTAGAACTTCTCCTATTCGAACAAGGCAAGTAATTGATCTTATTCGTGGAAAAGATGTAAGTGAAGCATTAACCATATTAAATAATATGAATAAAAAATCAGCAAGACTGATTAAAAAAGTATTAAATTCTGCAATTGCAAATGCAGTAAATAATGAAAAAGCGGATATGAATACTTTATATGTTAAAGAGGCAAGAGTCGATGCTGGTCCTGTTATGAAAAGAGTAATTATTGATTCTCGTTCTCATATCGGACATAATGATAAAAGAACTAGTCACATCGTTATTGTTGTAGCTAGTAGATAATCTATAAGGAGGTTATTATGGGTCAAAAGGTTAGTCCAAATGGACTTAGAATTGGAGTAAACAAAGACTGGGAAGCTAAATGGTATGCTGATAAAAAAGATCTTAAAGATTATTTAGAAAAAGACTTAAAAATTCGTCAATATTTTGATAAAAATTTAAAAAATGCAGCTATAGCTAAAGTTGAAGTTGAAAGAACAAACAAAAGAACAGAAATTATTGTTCACACTTCTAAACCAGGTGTTATCATCGGTAGAGGTGGCGAAGAAATAGAAAAATTAAAAAAAGATGTTTCAAAATATGTTGGAGAAACAGTTCAAATTTCAATAGTTGATATTAAAAAGCCTGATTTGAATGCTCAATTGGTTGCCAATTCAATTGCAAATCAAATTACAAATCGTGCATCATTTCGAATGGTTCAAAAAAGGGCAATCCGAAATACATTAAAGGCAGGAGCTAAAGGAATTAAAACTGTCGTATCAGGACGTCTTGGTGGAGCTGAAATGGCTCGTAGTGAAGGATATGAAGAGGGAACGATCCCACGTCATACTTTTAGAGCAGATATCGATTATGCAACTGCAGAAGCAGATACAACATTCGGTAAAATTGGTGTTAAAGTATGGATTTATAAAGGTGAAATTCTTCCTACTAAAAAGGCTAAAGGAGGGAATTAATTATGTTAATACCATCTAGAGTAAAATATCGTCGTGTACATCGATTGCCTTATGAAGGAAAAGCCAAAGGTAATACAGAATTACACTTCGGTAATTACGGACTTATGGCAAAAGAAGGAGCTTGGATCAAAGCAAATCAAATCGAAGCTGCACGTATTGCTATGACTCGTTATATGAAACGTGGTGGAAAAGTATTTATAAACATTTTCCCACATATGCCTATTACAAGGAAGCCTTTAGAAACACGTCAAGGTAAAGGTAAAGGTAATGTTGAATATTGGGTAGCAGTTGTTAAAGAAGGAAAAATTATGTTTGAAATTTCTGGAGTTACTGAAGAAGTGGCAAGAGAAGCACTTCGTTTAGCTGCACACAAATTACCAATCAAAACAAAATTTGTAAAAAAAGAAGAAAGTGGTGATTTAAGTGAAAGTTAATGAAATAAGAGAACTATCCACTGAAGAAATCATTGCAAAAATAAAAGAAAGCAAAGAAGAATTATTTAATTTACGTTTTCAACAAGCTACAGGAAATCTAGAAAAACCATCTAGAATCAAAGAGCTTAGACATACAGTTGCAAGAATGAAGACTGTCTTAAAAGAACGTGAGTTAGGAAAGTAGGAGGGTCTAATGGAAAAAGTAACAAGAGAATTTACAGGTGTTGTTGTTAGTGCTTCTAATAACAAAACAATTAGTGTGTTAGTAGAAACATATAAAACACATCCTAAATATAAAAAACGTGTTAAATATTCTAAAAAGTATGCAGTACATGATGAATCAAACAAAGCTAAGGTAGGAGATGTAGTAAGAATTTTAGAAACAAGACCTATCTCAAAAACTAAGCATTTCTATTTAAAAGAAATTGTAAAAGAAGCAGTTATTTTATAACTCTTAGGTGAAGGAGGATTAATTATGATTCAACAAGAAAGTCGTTTGAAAGTTGCTGATAATACAGGAGCAAAAGAATTACTAGTGATTCGTGTATTAGGTGGAAGCAAAGTTAAAACAGGAAATATCGGTCGCATAGTTGTTGGTACAATTAAAACATCAACACCTAATGGAACTGTTAAAAAAGGAAAAGTAGTCAAAGCTGTTGTTGTTAGAAGTAAATCAGGTGTTAGAAGAGAAGATGGAAGCTACATTAAATTTGATGACAATGCTTGTGTAATTATCAAAGATGATAAAAGTCCAGTAGGGACTCGTATCTTTGGACCAGTAGCGCGTGAACTTCGTGAAGATAAAGATTTTATGAAAATTATATCTTTGGCTAAAGAAGTACTATAAAGGAGGATATTATGAACTTTAAAGTAGGAGACAAAGTAAAAGTTATTGCTGGTTCTAGTAAAGGAAAAGAAGGAAAAATAATAAAAACTTTAAGAGATGAAAATAAAGTTATCATTGAAGGAGTTAATATTGTTAAGAAACATAAAAGAGGAAATGGACAAGAATCGGGTGGTATTCTAGAAATAGAAGCTCCTATTCATGCATCAAATGTAATGATAGTGGATCCAAAAACTAAAAAACCAACTAGAATTGGACATATGACTGATGAAAAAACAGGTAAAAAAATAAGAATAGCAAAAAAATCAAGTGAAAAGCTTGATTAATTGGAAGGAGGGTAATTTATGAACCGCCTAAAAGAAAAATACTTAAATGAAGTTGTTCCAAGTTTAAGAGAAAAACATAATTATAAAACTATAATGGAAGTTCCTAAGTTAGATAAAATCGTGATTAATGTTGGAGTAGGTGATGCTACAACAAATGCAAAATTATTAGAAGCCGCTATGAATGATTTAGCACTTATTTCTGGACAAAAACCAATTGTTACAAAGGCTAAAAATTCAATTGCAGGATTTAAAATTAGAGCTGGGCAATCAATTGGTTGTAAAGTAACTTTAAGAGGAGAAAATATGTATAATTTTTTAGATAAATTAATTAGTATTTCACTTCCTCGTGTAAGAGACTTTAGAGGCGTTAGCAATAAATCATTTGATGGAAGAGGTAATTATACTTTAGGTATTAAAGAGCAATTAATATTTTCAGAAATTGAATATGATAATATTGTTAAATTACGCGGTATGGATATTGTGTTTGTAACAACAGCAAGAACGAATGAAGAAGCTTACGATTTATTAAAAGGACTTGGAATGCCTTTTAGAAAGTAATTGGAGGGTAAAAATGGCAAAAAAAAGTATGATTATAAAAGCTAATCGAGAACCTAAATTTAAAGTACGTAAATATACAAGATGCTCAAGATGTGGAAGACCTCATGCTGTTATGAGTAAATTTGGAATTTGTCGTATTTGTTTTAGAGAATTGGCTTACAAAGGACAAATACCAGGGGTTAAAAAATCTAGCTGGTAATTTGGGAAGGAGGATATAAGAATGGCTGTAGTGACTGATGTAATCGCAGATATGCTTACAAGAATACGTAATGCAAATCAAATGCGATATAAAGAAGTTAGTGTACCTGCTTCAAAATTAAAATGTGAAATTGCAAGAATTTTAAAAGAAGAAGGATTTATAAAAGACTATAAATTAGTAAAAGACGATAAGCAAGGAACAATTGTTCTTACATTAAAATATGGAGATCATAAAGAAAGAGTTATCACAGGATTAAAACGTATTTCAAAACCAGGATTAAGAGTTTATGCTAAGAATGATGAAATACCAAAAGTATTAAATGGTTTAGGTATAGCAATTATTTCTACATCTAAAGGAATTATGACAGATAAACAAGCTCGTAAAGAAAATATAGGTGGAGAAGTATTAGCTTATATTTGGTAATTAGTTAAGATATTAGGAGGTGTTGATATGAGCCGTATCGGAAATAGAAAACTAGTAATACCTGCTGGTGTTACAGTAGAGAACAATGAAGGTGTTATCAAAGTTAACGGTCCTAAAGGAAGTTTATCATTAACCTTAACAAAGGGGATAAATGTAACTGTTGAGGGAGAAGAGTTAACTGTAACTAGAGAGAATGAACAATTAAAAGCAATGCACGGAACTACGAACGCGAATATTCAAAATATGCTTACTGGTGTATCGAAAGGTTATGAAAAAGGATTAGAAATCATTGGTGTAGGTTATCGTTTTACAACAAAGGGGAATAAATTGATTATCAATGCAGGATATTCTCATCCAGTAGAACTTGATATTCCTAATGGATTAACTGTAGAGGCAAATGGAAATACTGAAATTACAATTAAAGGGATTGATAAAATTTTAGTAGGTGAGTTTGCGGCCAATGTAAGAAAAGTAAGAAAACCTGAACCTTATAAAGGAAAAGGTATTCGTTACAAAGATGAACATATTCGTCGTAAAGAAGGAAAGAAAGCTGCTTAATAGGTAGAAGGGAGAAGTTTTTATGATAAAAAAAGAATCTCGAAATAGTATGCGTGAAATTAGACATGCTAGAATAAGAATGAAAGTTTTTGGAACAACGGAAATACCAAGATTAAGTGTTTATCGTTCTAATACTAATATTTACGCACAAATTATTGATGATGAAAATGATGCTACATTAGTTTCTGCTTCATCTTTAGAGTTAAAATTAAAAGCAAACAATAAAGATACTGCTGCTAAAGTAGGTGAAGCTATTGCTGAAAAAGCATTAAAGGCAGGAATTAAAAAAGTAGTATTTGATAGAGGTGGTTACCAATATCATGGACGTGTAGAAGCTTTAGCAGATGCTGCACGTGAGAAAGGATTAGAATTCTAATAGGAGGGTATTTATGCAAAAAAGAAAAATGGCTCCAAAAGAAAAAACATTAGAAGAAATCGTTGTTGAAATCAAAGGGGTTACAAAGGTAACTGAAGGAGGACGTCAACGTAGATTTTCGGCTACTGTAGTTGTTGGAGACAAAAAAGGAAAAGTTGGATTAGGTATTGGAAAAGCAAATGAAGTACCTGATGCAATAAAAAAAGCTATACAAGCTGCAACAAAAAATATCGTTACTATACCTTTAACTGACGGAAGAACAATTGCACATGAAGCAATCGGTCGCCAAGGAGCTGCAAGGGTTATGATTAAACCTGCTGCTGCTGGTAATGGAGTAATTGCCGGAGGATCTGTTCGAGCCGTATTAGAACTTGCAGGAATCAAAGACATTGTATCTAAATCACTTGGAGCTAGAACAACAGCAAATATGGCTGCTGCTACAATTAATGCATTACAACAAATCAAAACCCCAGAAGAAGTTGCTAAACTTCGTGGAAAAAAAGTAGAGGAGATTTTAGGATAATGAAATTAAATGAATTACAAAAAAATCCTGGAGCCAAACAAACAAAAAAAAGAGTTGGGAGAGGTCCAGGAAGTGGATTAGGAAAAACAAGTGGAAAAGGTCATAAAGGACAAAATGCAAGATCAGGTGGAGGAGTAAGAGCTGTATTTGAAGGAGGACAATTACCTTTATACAGAAGACTTCCAAAAAGAGGATTTAGTAATGCAATGTTTAAAACAAGATATGCAGTAATCAATGTAGAAGAATTAAATCGTTTTGATGAAGGTACAACAGTAACACCTGCTTTATTAAAAGAAGTAGGAATGATTAAACAACAACTAGATGGAATAAAAGTATTGGGTAGTGGAAAACTAGAGAAAAAATTAACTATACAAGCACATAAATTTTCAAAAAGTGCTTTGACAAAAATTAATGAATCAGGAAGTAAAGCTGAGGTGATCTAGTTATGTTTGCGCCCTTAAAGCAACTATTTACAAGAACAAATAAAGATTTAAGAAAAAGAATCTTATTTACCCTTGGAGTATTAATTATATTTATTATTGGTACAACGATTAGAGTACCAGGTACACAAGATTTAACAGGAAGCTTAGGATTCCTAGAATTAATGAATGCTATGGGTGGTGGAGCTTTAAAAAGATTTTCAATCTTTGGTTTAGGTGTTATGCCTTACATCACAGCTTCAATCATTATGCAGTTGTTACAAATGGATATCATTCCATATTTTACAGAACTTAAAAATCAAGGTCATGTTGGAAGACAAAAGTTAAATCAAATTACAAGATATATGGGTATAGCATTTGCTTTTATTGAAGGATTTGCATTTTCTTATGCTTATCTTGGAAAAACGATTACAACTTTTGAACATGTCTATATTGCTATTATTTTAACTGCTGGTACAGCATTCTTACTATGGTTAGGAGATCAGATCAGTCAAAAAGGAATTGGAAATGGTGTGTCATTAATTATTATGGCAGGTATTATTGCCACGCTTCCTCAAATGTTTGTTACAGCTTTCCAAGGACTTGTTACCATTGGTACAACAGGAGAGACAGTTGTTGGAGTTTTGAAATTTCTAGCTTTTGTTATTGTATATTTTCTAATTGTTATAGGAGTTATCTATGTACAAGAAGCGGAACGAAGAATACCAATTCAATATGCCAACAAATCAACTGTTTCTATGACAAAAGGACAATTTATGCCAATTAAATTAAATTCAGCTAATGTAATTCCAGTAATTTTTGCATCAAGCTTAATTGCAATACCTGCAACAATTGCACAATTTATTGGAAATGAAGGATTTACAAATTTTGTAAATAATTATATTATGTATACAACTCCAGTAGGATTTTGTATATATGTAATATTTATTGTATTCTTTGCTTACTTTTATACGTTTATACAATTAAAACCAGACGAAATGGCAAAGAATCTACAAGATAATGGTGGATATATTCCAGGAATAAGACCTGGGAAAGAAACGGAAAAGTATATATCAAAAGTATTGTCAAAAATAACAATTGTTGGTGCTTTATTTCTAGTTGTTTTAGCAGGGCTTCCAATTCTATTTAGTGCTATCACAAAATTAGATAATTCTGTTAGTATTGGAGGAACTGGACTATTAATCGTAGTAGGAGTTGCTTTGGAAACTTATAAACAATTGGAAGGAAGCTTACTTGCAAGAAATTATAAGAAGGGATATCAAAGAAGGAAATGAAAAATATTATTTTTTTAGCACCACCCAATGGTGGTAAAGGTACTTTATCTGAAATGTTAGTTGAAAAATATGGATATGGACATATTTCAACAGGAGATTTATTAAGAGATGAGATAGCAGCTAAAACAGAACTTGGAAGAGAAGTAGAAAATATAATGAAATCGGGGAAATTAGTTTCTGATGAAATTATTTTAAAATTAATTGCTAATCGAATTACAAAACCAGATTGTGCAAATGGTTATATATTAGATGGATTTCCAAGGACAAAGGTTCAAGCTGAAAAATATGAAGAACTATTACAAAAACTTGGAAAAGATTTAGGAATAGTTATTTATATTGATATTACGAAAGAAATGGCTTTAAATAGATCAATTTCAAGAATTACTTGTCCTAAATGTAAAAAAATATACAATAAATTTTCTGAACAAATGAGGCCAAAAGTGGAATGGATTTGTGATGACTGTGGTGTAGAACTTGTGCAAAGAGAAGATGATAAAAAAGAAACATTTATTAAAAGATTTGATGAATACATGGACAAGACAATGCCACTTTATGAATATTATAAAAACAAGGGTGTGCTTGAAACGATTAAAGCTTATCCAGATAAATTTGATACTTTTAATGAAGCCATTCAAGTAATAGAAAAGTAAGGCGATAAAATGGTAAGCATTAAATCAAAAAGAGAAATTGAGTTATTAAGAATAGCAGGAAATATTGTCTATCAAACGCATCAATATTTGCAAAAATTCTTAAAAGAAGGAATAACGACAAAAGAGTTAGATATCCTAGCGGAAGAATTTATTCGATCAAAAGGAGCTACTCCTTCTTTCAAAGGATATGAAGGGTTTCCTGCTACACTATGTACAAGTGTAAATCAAGAAGTTGTACATGGTATACCAGATAATCGAAAATTAAAAAATGGCGATATAATATCAATTGATATTGGAGCATGCTATAAAGGATATCATGGCGATTCTGCATGGACATATAAAATTGGAAAGATTGATGATAAAAAAGAATATCTTTTATATCATACCGAACAATCTTTATATAAAGGATTGGAACAAGTAAAAGAGGGAAACAGAATCGGGGATATAGGCTATGCTATTGAGCAATATGCAATAAAACACAATTTAGGAGTAGTTAAGGAACTCGTAGGACATGGTGTGGGTACAAGTGTTCATGAAGATCCAGAAGTTCCTAACTATGGTCAGAAGAATACAGGAATACTTTTAAGAGAGGGAATGGTAATTGCCATTGAACCCATGTTAACGCTTGGAAGTCCTGATATATGTGTTTTAGATAACGATTGGACTATAGAAACATATGATAATTCTCCATCTGCTCATTTTGAACATACTGTAGTTGTTACTAAAGATGGATATGAAATTTTAACAGGAGAGTGGAAAGATGGCAAAAAATGATACAATTGAAGTAGAAGGAAAAGTTCTAGAAATTTTACCAGGTGGAAAATTTAAAGTTCAGCTGGAAAATGGACATATAGTAGAAGCTCACGTTTCTGGTAAAATCCGAATGAATTACATTCGCATCTTACCAGGGGATACTGTAATGTTGGAACTATCGCCATATGATTTAACACGTGGGCGAATAACCTATAGGAAATAATAGGAGGGATAATATGAAAGTAAGACCATCAGTAAAAAAGATGTGTGCAAAATGCAAAATAATTAGACGTAACGGAAGAGTTATGGTTATTTGTGAAAATCCAAAACACAAACAAAGACAAGGTTAATAGGAGGTGTAGAAAATGGCACGTATAAAAGGTGTAGATGTACCAGACAATAAAAGAGTTGAAATTGCATTAACTTATATTTATGGTGTAGGAAGAAGTTTATCCAATCAAATTTTAGCTGCAGCAAAAATTGATCCTGATAAAAAAGTAAAAGATTTATCAGAAGATGAATTAGCTAAAATTCGTGAACAATTAGATAGTAAGCTAATTGAAGGAGATTTAAGACGTGAAGTCAATATGAATATTAAAACAAAAATGGAAATTAATTCATATCAAGGAACTCGTCATAAAAAAGGATTACCTGTAAGAGGACAAAGAACCAATAGAAATGCTCGTACTCGTAAAGGAAAAGGTAAGACTGTAGCAAATAAAAAGAAATAGTAAATTTAATATATAAAAAAGGAGGTTAATACCATGGCTTATAAAACAAGAAAAAGAAAAGTAAAAAAGAATGTTCCTGAAGGTATTGCTCATATTCATTCAACATTCAACAATACAATTACTTCAATTACAGATAAAGAAGGAAATGTAGTCAGTTGGGCATCAAGTGGAGCAATTGGATATAAGGGTAGTAAAAAATCAACACCTTTTGCAGCAGGACTTGCCGCAGAAGCTGCTGGTAAAGCTGCTTATGATTTAGGAATGCGTAAAGTAGAAGTTAGAGTAAAAGGATTAGGTCCAGGACGTGAAACTGCGATTCGTTCATTACAAACAGCAGGATTAGAAGTAACGACAATTAGTGATGTAACACCAATTCCACATAACGGATGTCGCCCACCAAAGCGTCCACGTGGATAAAAGAGGAGGTTAATTTATGATAGAATTCGAAAAACCAAATTATAAAATAACAGATAGTATTGAAAGTAACTTTTATGGAAAATTTGAACTAGAACCACTAGAAAGAGGTTTTGGTACAACAATTGGAAATGCTTTAAGAAGAGTATTATTATCTTCTTTGCCAGGATCTGCAATAAGCAGTATTCGTATTGATGGAGTTCAGCATGAATTTCAAACAATCGAAGGAGTAAGAGAAGATGTTACTACAATTATCCTTAATTTAAAAGGAGTTGTGGTAAAAAATCATTCACAAGAAGCTAAAGTAATAAGAATTAATGCTACAGAAGAGGGCGTAGTTACAGCTGGGGATATCGATAAGGATGCAGATATTGAAATCATGAATCCAGATAAAGTCATTGCCCATATTGCTAAAGGTGGAAAACTTAATATGGAAATGACTGTAACAAATGGTCGTGGCTATGTAAGAAGTGAAGAAAACAAAAAATTAATTGAAACAAGAAAGAATGGAGTTATTGCTATAGATTCTCTATACTCTCCAATCGAAAGAGTATCTTATGAAGTAGAAGATGCTCGTGTTGGACAAGATGAAAGTTATGATAAATTAATCTTAGAAGTATGGACAGATGGTTCTATGAAACCTGAAGAAGCTATAGCTTTAGGAGCTAGAATTTTAATTGAACATTTCAATTTAGTTGCGGATACAAATAAAATTGCTGATGTAACGGGTATGATGGTTGAAAAGACGGAAGATCCAAAAACAAAAGCATTAGTAACGACAATTGAAGATTTAGATTTTTCTGTTCGTGCATATAACTGTTTAAAACGTGCAGGTATACATAATTTACAAGATTTAGTAAATAAAAGTGAAGCAGAAATGATGAAAATACGTAATTTAGGAAGAAAATCTTTGAAGGAAGTTCTTGATAAGGTTAAAGAATTAGGCTTAGAATTACGTGATGATGATTAATAGTAAGGAGGAATAAATTATGGCATACAGAAAATTAGGACGTACTTGTAAGCATAGAAAAAGCTTACTTGCTAACCAAGCTATTGATGTTATTATGAATGAAAGTATTCAAACTACCGAAACAAGAGCGAAAGAAACAAGAAAATTAGTTGATAAATTAGTTACATATGGAAAAGATGGTAGTTTAATTGCTAGAAGAAAAGCTCTAGCAATTGTACGTAATGACAAGAAAGTTGTTGATAAAATATTTAATGACTTAGCAAAAAGATTTGAAAATAGAAAAGGTGGTTACACGAGAATCTTAAAATTAGCAGAAAGACGTGGAGATGACGCCTTAATGGTCATTTTAGAACTAGTGGACAAAGCAGAAGAAAAAGAAAAAAAGTAAGACGCAAGTCTTATTTTTGTTTGACTTTTAAAAAGGAAAAGGTTATTATATATGCTGAGAGTGATTTGAATGAGAAATGAGGATAAAAAAATAGTAAATGCATATTTTTCAATAATGGATTTACAAAAGTTATTAGATACTGGGGAAGTGGTTATACAAAAATCAGATTATACAGTTAATGCTAGAATTTGTCATCCTATCAAACCAGGTAAATTTCTTATAAAACAAAGGACGGATAAAAATGAGTAAAAAATATAATGCAGATGATATTGTAATTGCAAGACCATTATTTTTATCGAAATATAATCAAGTGGAATGTAGAAAATATATGTTTATTAAAAAACATTCTTATCTGTTCGATATACCAATCTATAAAAGTATTTTAACTAAGAAAAAGTATGTCAACGAGTTGTATATTAAATATGCAGATGAATTTTGTTTAACAAAAATGGAAAAATATACATCTTATTATCCAGAAGATTGTGGAAAAAAGATCGAAAGAGATGTACTTATTGCTAGATTACAAGAAATTCGAAAGAAAGAACCAAGCCAAATACATCCAAATGTCCAAAAGCAAAATAAATTATTGAAAAAAGGAAAACTTCAGAAAGGAACAAAAAATATGCATAAAATTATAGAAAAGATAAAAACCAACCACATGATTCGAAAATATGAAAGAAGTGCAATACAAGTATTAGACCGATTCGATTTTGGTAGAATAAATGACGTGATTAGAGGAACAGGTGTTGTTTTATTTTCTGCAACCTTTGCTCTTTTGTTAGACTGCTTTATGCCTATTTTGCCAACCCTTATCCTAGCGGTATCAATGGCTAATATTTTTATGACTATACTTTCAAAAATTGTTGATAAAAAATATACTAAAGGAATAAAAGCGCGCTATGATCAGTTAACCATTAACGAACAACAGCAATATGATGAGATAATCAGTGCGGCAAAAGAGTATTCAAAAACGCATCAATCAAAGAGATTAAATCATTTTCTTGTGAATTATGAATTAGCAAATCCACCGGTTGTTGATGCACAAGCGTTAAAATACTGTATAGAAAACAATAAGAAAAACAGGGATGAATTTTTTCAGGCAAAGAAAGAAGTAATAGGAACATTAAATAATGATGAAAAGCAGCCATTTAAAATAAATCTATCAAGAAGCCAATTAAGCAATTTATTAAACGGGGAAAATGTGCTTGTAAATAAAAACATAGATTTTCCATTAGAAATAAGCATGCAAGAAGATGTTTATTTATCACTTGAAAGAAATCCAGAATCTTTAAAAGAAAATTCTAAAGAAAATAAAAGAAAAATAAAGCAAAGAGGTAAAGTTTAGCTTTACTTTTTAAAAAGGAATGTATTTATGAAAATTAAAATTAATTATGATTTAATAGATAAAATAAATATTGCTAATAGAGGGTACGATTTACAAAAAAGAGTAAAATTGAATGTAACTTTTGGAGCAGGACTTTTTATTTTTAATCAAGCAATCTCTGAAGAAAAAAATATTCTACTTCACTTTGTGGCATATTTTACAACCTGTTTTTTCTGTATTGTTTTCTTTTCTTATTTAGAAAAGATCACAGGAATAATTAGATATATTTCAGAAGAAGACTTAAATTCTTTGATAAAACAATTAAGAAGTATACAGATAAATACAAATTTAGAATTTCTAAAAGAAGCAAAACTAGTGAAGAAAAGTTATAAACTAAAAAGAAATGATAAAAATATACCGGTAATAAAACAAGAGAAATATATTCAAATACCTATTCAAAATGGGTTAGGGGAAAAATTTGAAGAAACACTTTTTCAAGAACATATTGTAGGAAGCAAAAACTATGAAATATCAGTAAAAGAACCAGATGGAAAATTAAAAGTAAAAAGTAGAAGATTGGCTATGCAAAGATAGAAAACACAAATATTTCTTTTTTAATAAAAAAATAAAAAACTTGGGTAGGCAATTTACCTAATTTCATGTATAATAGATATAGACTTAGATGAAGGTAGTGATCACATGATAGAAGGATTAAATGACAAGCAAAAGGAGGCAGTTTTGTATAATGATGGGCCTCTTTTAATTTTGGCTGGGGCAGGATCCGGGAAAACAAAAGTTTTAACTACAAAAATAGCTTATTTGATTGAAAATGCCCAAGTAAGCCCTTATTCCATTTTAGCTATTACATTTACAAACAAAGCTGCAAAAGAGATGAAAGAAAGAGTATTCAATCTTATAGGAACTATGGCAAAATACATTCAAATCTCTACATTTCACAGTTTTGGATTGAAAGTATTAAGAGAAAATTACAATTTTTTAGGATATGATGCCAATTTTACAATTATTGATAGCGAAGATAGTTTGACGATTATAAAAAAAATATTAAAAAACATGGAATTTGATCCAAAAATATATAATCCAAGAGCAATGCGCAATAAAATAAGTAGTTGTAAAAATGAAATGATAACACCAGAAGAATATAAAAAATTTGCTGCAAGTGAATATGAAGAAGTTGTTCAAAAAGTATATACAAGGTACGAAAAGACCTTAAAAGAAAACAATTCTGTCGATTTTGATGATTTACTTCTTTTACCTATTCAATTATTTAAAGAACATGAACAAATTCTAGAAATGTATCAAGATCGATATAAGTATATTTTAATCGATGAATATCAAGATACAAATGAAGCACAGTATATTTTAACCAAAATGATTTCAAATAAATATCGAAATATATTTTGTGTAGGAGATAATGATCAAGCCATTTATGGATTTAGGGGAGCAAACTATAAAAACATATTAAACTTTGAAAGAGATTATCCTGACAGTAAGACTATTCTTCTTGAAGAAAATTATCGTTCCACCAAGACAATATTAGATGCTGCAAACTGTGTTATAAGAAATAACAAAAATAGAAAAGAAAAGAACCTTTGGTCTAAAAAAGGAGAAGGAGAAAAGATTACTTATCATAAAGTTAATGATGAAAAAGAGGAAGCAAGATATGTTGTTCATGAAGTAAAAAAATTAAAGAGTAAAGGGATTTCCTATGAAGATATGGCTATACTATATAGAACAAATGCACAATCAAGAAACTTAGAAGAAGCATTCTTACAAGAAAATATTCCTTATCGAGTAGTAGGTAGTTTTTATTTCTATAGTAGAAAAGAAATAAAAGATTTAATTGCTTATCTAAGATTGATTCATAATCCAAAAGATAATGTTAGTTTTTTAAGAGTCATTAATACACCAAAAAGGGGAATTGGGCTTAAAACCATACAAAATATTATTGATAAAGCAGAAAAAAATCACATAAGTTATTATGAAGCCATTGAAGGGGGAAAGGAATTAGAATTTAAAGAGAAAGTAGAACAATTACGAAATTTTTCATTAAATGCAACTTTAACGCAATTAATTGATAAAACATTAGAGATTACGGGTTTAAAACAAGAATTGGAAAGTGAAAAATCCTTAGAAGCAGATATTCGCTTGGAAAACCTAGAAGAGTTTAAATCCATTACAAGAGCTTTTGAAGAAAGAGAGGGATTGGTATCTCTTGAAGATTTTTTGCTTGAAATCAGTTTAATTTCAGATGTAGAAGAATATAAAGAAGAAACGAATCGAGTAAGTTTAATGACTGTTCATGCAGTAAAAGGATTAGAGTTTAATTACGTGTTTTTAGTTGGAATGGAAGAAGGAATTTTTCCACATATTAACTCAATGATGGATAATGCTGAACTTGAGGAGGAAAGAAGACTTTGCTATGTTGCCATTACAAGAGCCAAAGAAAAATTATATATTGTTAATGCACGAAGTCGAATGCTGTTTGGCCAATCACAAGTCAATTTACCAAGTCGTTTTGTAAGAGAAATTGATAAAAATTTAATGGATATACCTATAGAAAAAGATATAAGTAAAGAATTTGTAAAAGAAGATAAATTTTATGAAGAAGAAGTGGATTATCAAGAAAATGATTATGTTTATCATGATGTTTTTGGACAAGGAAGAGTATTAGACGTAACAGATACACTTGTAACAATTGCCTTTAAACATCCTTATGGAATCAGAAAATTAATGAAAAATCATAAAGCATTAAAAAAAGTATGAATATAATAAGAAAAATAAATTAGAAATACAATAAGGAGGAAATAATGAAGATAAAGAATAAAGAGCTATTAAAACGAATCTTAGAAGTTTCCATAACTACAGGATTAATTTTGACCACATTTGCTGGATGTGCAAACGATTTAGAAAAGCAGATGACAAAGGAAGTAGATCCAGAAGATCCCTCTTTAATTACTTATGAAGAGATTGAGGATTATAGATATTATATTCTTTGTATACAGGAGAAGAAAAATGAAGAAAAAATTTACATTACTAAGATTCCAAGCTTTATTTCAATAGATAATTTAGGAAATGGATTATATATGTACTATTACAGGAGTGTTGATTCAGAAGAAAATATGGGAAGCATTCTTTATAATAGTTTTGATCATACATTTATTAGTAATACAGGACCAAATATTATATATGCAATTTGTTTAACCGATTATATAGACGAATATCATGTAAAAAAGGACGAATATAATCAAGAAGATCAAAAAGCAATTTACAACCAAATAAAGAAAGATTTTCAAGAAAATAATTTAGAAAATTTTGATAAGCAAAAAATATATTTGAAAAAGAATAATTTATAATTATTCTTTTTATTTTATAGGCATATTTGGTATAATAAAAGTAGGTGATTTTATGATCGAAAAGAGAATGGAAGAATTAATAAAAATAATTAATCAAGCAAATATAGATTATAATACTTATGATAACCCAACAATTACGGATCAAGAATATGATAATTATTTAAGAGAACTGCAAAAACTTGAAGAAGCACATCCAGAGCTTGTCAAGCCCTATTCTCCTACAAATAAAATTGGAGGGAAAGTCATTGATGAATTCAATAAAGTTGTTCATGATATACCAATGCTTAGTCTAAGTGATGTATTTAATGAAGATGAGATTATTGAGTTTGACGAAAGAGTCCGAAAAGTAATAAAGAATCCGAAATACGTATGTGAATTAAAGATTGATGGCTTAGCAGTATCTTTAAAATATGAAAACGGAAAATTGGTAAGGGCTGCCACTCGAGGGGATGGGGTCATTGGAGAGGATATTACACATAACGTAGTTACAATAAAAACTATACCGCTTACATTATCAGAAGCTATTGATATTGAAATACGTGGGGAAGTATATATGCGTAAATCCGTGTTAAAAATGCTAAATGAAAGAAGAAAAGAAGAGGGTAAAGAATTACTTGCAAACGTCAGAAACGCAGCAGCAGGTTCTGTAAGACAATTGGATAGTAAAGTCGCAGCTAATCGAAATTTAGATGCTTTTTTATATCATATGCCCCAAGCAAAAGACCATAATATATACGATCAATACGATGCACTAAATTATATGAAAAAATTAGGGTTTATCGTAAATCCAAATATTCAAAGAGTCAGTAATATTCATGAAGTGTTAGACTATATTGAGTATTGGACACAACATAGAGAATCTCTTGATTATGAAATTGATGGAATTGTTATAAAGGTGGATAATTTTAATGATCAAGAAAAATTAGGAAATACCATTAAATATCCAAAATGGGCAATAGCATATAAATTTCCTGCTCAAAAAGTTTTAACAAAGTTAAAAGATATTATATTTACTGTAGGCAGGACAGGGCAAGTAACTCCTAATGCCATTTTAGAACCTGTTTTACTTATGGGATCTACAATTTCTAAAGCAACACTTCATAATGAAGATTATGTTCTTCAAAAAGATATCAAAAAAGGAGATACAGTCGCTATTATTAAAGCGGGAGATGTGATTCCACGGGTAGAAGAAGTTATTAAAGAAAGAAGAAATGGCACAGAAGAAGAATTTCATATGATTAAAAATTGTCCTATTTGTCATAGCCCACTTGTAAAAAAAGATGCTGCCTATTATTGTGTAAATGACAATTGTGATAAAATACAAATTGAACGCATGATTCATTATGTAAGTAGAGATGCTTTAAACATAGAAGGACTAGGCGATAACATTATTGAAGATTTTTATAACTTGGGCTATTTAAAAAATTATATAGATTTATATCATTTAAAAAAATATGCTCCTGAATTAATGGAATTAGAAGGGTTTGGAAAAAAGAGTATAGAGAAAATTCTAGATAATATTGAAGATTCTAAAAAAGAGCCTTTGGAAAAACTTTTATTTGCTCTTGGAATCCGTTATGTGGGTAAAAAAACCGCAAAAATATTAGCCAACCACTTTAAAAATATAGATAATTTAATGACTGCAAATTATGAGGAATTAAGGAATATCAAAGATATAGGAGATGTTATTGCTAAAAGTGTCATAGAATATTTTTCTAATGATGACAATAAAAAGTTGATTGAACAGTTGAAAAAATT
This sequence comes from uncultured Bacilli bacterium, assembly GCA_947627405.1. Lineage (GTDB taxonomy): Bacteria > Bacillota_I > Bacilli_A > RF39 > UBA660 > CALVUP01. Next base: position 23,053 of record CANQVY010000002.1, read on the forward strand.
AAATATTAATATGATTCAAGAAGAAAAAAAGATTATACAAAAAGAAGAATTTTTAAATAAGACATTTGTATTAACAGGATCTCTTAGGAATATAACTCGAAATGAAGCTTCAGAAATCATCAATCGATATGGAGGAACTACGACCTCTTCCGTTAGTAAAAAAACAGATGTTGTTGTTGTAGGTGAAAATCCAGGTAGTAAATATGATAAAGCCAAAGATTTAAATATAGAAATATGGAGTGAAGAGGATTTTTTAAATAAAATAGAGGTAAGATAGTATGAAAAGTAAAAAAAATAAGAAAACAATAATCAAGAAAATAGTTGGGAATATTTTTTTAGTTCTATTTATTCTCTTATTTTTATCATTAATTGATATAGCGTTAGTAACAAAATTGAATACGGGGCCAATTTTTGCTATAAAAACAAAAGAGTATTCCAATCAAAGTAGAGAATATTATGGTTTATTTTATAAAGTAATAAAATATCAAGAAGAAGGTGGACGATACGATACAGTAATTGGTACATGGAAGTTAAAATATGAAGATACACCAATAAAAATAGAATTATTTGATTTTGCGATTTCATATATAGACAATAATAAAGACACCTATGATGCTTTTTACAACAAATATGTACTTTTAACAGAAAAAATATCTTATATTGATCATAAAAATAAAATTATTCGATTTGAATATGTAGACGAAGATGGAAAATATAATTTTGCTATTGATGCTTATTTGTGGGATAAAAATATAGATTTAAATTCTTATAAAATAGGCGATTCTATTACTATAGTGGGAACGATGAAAGGTTTTAAAAACAAAGACAAAAAAAATCCAAACCGAATTGTTATAAGTAACGCATTCATAAAGTAGTAAAGCATTTTCATATAATTACATGTATATTTAAATTGATTATTGAAGAAAACTATTGTATAATAATAATACGAGGAGTGAGCGTATGAAATTTATAAATAAAGTATTGAAAAACAAAGTAAAATTATTATTTGCTATTGTGATATTATTAACAATAATATTAATTGTGAGTATGGTAATATTTTTTACTGATAACTCATCAAAACCGGGATATGGCAATCGATTAGATGGAATCAAGGAAGTAGAAATTGATAAGGAAAAAGCAAATCATATGGTTTCTACTATGGAAAAAGAAAAAAATGTCAAATCGGTGACTTATAATATACAAGGAAAAATTGTAAATGTAATTATTAAAGTAGGAAAGGGAACAAAAACAAAAGATGCGAAAAATCTAGCATCGAAAGTAACGGATTGTTTTGAAAAAGAGCAAGTTCAATATTATGATTTTCAAATATTTATAGAAAACGAAGATACAAATAATACAAGTTATCCTATAATTGGTTATAAAAAAGCAACTTCTGATAATTTTAGTTTTACTAAAGACAGAGGTGAAAAATAATGAAAAAAAAGCAGTTCTTTCTGTTAATACCTATAATTGCTTTTCTAATAGCTTTTGTAGGGGTATTTTTATATTTTAATTCTGAGAATAAGAAAACAAATTTTACTCTAGCAGAAAAAGAATGGTTGGAAGAAAACACCAATACAAAAATCGATTTTGGAATAGTGAATAATTATCCTGTATATGGTATGGACGGAGAAGGGGTTTTCTTTAACTATGTGAGAAACCTTGAGAATAAGACAAATTTGGAATTTAATAAAATACCTGTTTTAGATTCCGAAAAAGCCGACAATCCTTATACAATTCGAGTATTAAATAATGATGAAAAGATAGGCAAAAATGATTTATTAATTTTCCAAGATAGTTATGTGGCTATAGGGCTTGAGCCTATGACTATTACTAAAGAATCTGATATCCATAATTTAAAATTAGGAATTTTAAGTGAAGATATGTCAGAAATTAGTTATTATTTGAAAAGTAGTAGTAATATTTCTTATGTATCTTATGATGATATAAACAAGCTTTATAAAGGATTAGATGATAAAAAAGTAAATGTGATCGTAGTACCTTATATGCGATATTTAGATAAAATTATTGCTTCAAACAAATATTATATAAATTATTATTTTACGGATTTAAGTAAAAAAGCTGTTCTTACTTTAAATAATGATAATAAAATATTAAATAGTATTATCAGAAAACATTTTGAAGAATGGAAAAACAAACATTATGTAGATAACTATAATGATGAATTATTGGATTATTATTTGAAAAAAAATGATGTAAGTGATAAAGTCAAAACAGAATTAATTTCTAAGTCTTATGTATATGGATATGTAAAAAATGTTCCATTTGAAGTGAAAACCCATAATTCAGTCGAAGGTATAGCTATGGAATATATCAATCGAATGAGTAGATTATCGGATATTGAATTTACTTATAAAGAATATGATAGCGTTGAGGATTTAAAAACAGCAATATCAAATGGAAAAGTTGATTTATATTTTGATTATTATGGGCTAACCAATGTAAATTATATTTCTACAGTATCTCCTTTTATAGAAAGTTATGTAGTTTTAGGAAAAGTCAAAGATGATCATATAGTAACTTCTTTTGAAAGTATTAAAAATGAAAAAGTAAAAATGTTAAAATCTTCTTTAATTACAAAATATTTTGAAAAAAATAGTCGAGCAGATATTATAACAGTAGATAGTCCAAAAGAATTAGTAGATAAAAAATCTTCAAATATGATTGTTGTAGATAAAGAATTATATTCGTATTACAAAAATTCCATTTTTAAAAATTATGAAGTATTATATTCAGATGTTATTACGAGCGAATATAGTTTTAAAGTAAAAAGTGATGATGAGACGTTTTATAAATTATTTAACTACATTATTAATACAAACTCTTATTATAAATATAGAAACAGTGGGCTTATGGCTTTGACAACAACAAAATTTGATACAAGTTCATTTAGTAAAGTATTAATTTCTGTATTTATCTTATTATTAATTATTTTACTTGTAATTGTTGGAATTTTTGCTTATACAAAAAATAAACATAAAATAAAACAGGTAAAGAAAGAAGAACGTGCAAAATATACAGATTTATTAACAGCTCTAAAAAATAGAAATTATCTAAATCTAAATATAAATAAATGGGATGATTGTAAGGTGTTGCCACAATCAATTATCATGATCGATTTAAATAATGTACAATATGTAAATGATAATCATGGGTATGAAGCTGGAGATGATTTGATTGTCAAAGCCGCATCCGTTCTTGTAAATACACAACTTGAAAATAGTGAGATTATTAGAACAAATGGAAATGAATTCTTAATTTATACAATTGGATATAGTGAATCGCAAATTGAAAATTATACAAAAAAATTAAATAAAGAATTAAAAAAACTTCCTTATAATTTTGGAGCTTCTATCGGATATAGTATGATTAAAGATGATATTAAAACTATTGATGATGCAATTTCGGAAGCAACTCTTGAAATGAAAAATAAAAAAGAAGATTATAAATAGGAGAATTAAAATGAAAAAGAAGACAAAAAGAATGCTAAAATCCATATATAATATAATTCAAAAACCAGAAATGAGAATATTACCTGGACAATTATCATTCTTTTTTCTTTTATCTTTAATTCCTCTTATTGCATTAATAGGAACAATTGCTTCTTCTTTTCATATATCTTTAAATACATTAGAAAGTTTGTTTGCAACATCCATCCCTTCTGCAGTTAAAGAAGCTTTAGGACTTTTGTCTTCAGGAAAAAGTATAAGTACAAACATGATTATTTTTTATATTTCAGCATTTATTTTGGCAAGTAATGGTACACATTCTATGATTATCGCATCCAATTCTATTTATAGAATTAAGGATAAAGATTATTTGTCAAGAAGGATTAAAGCCGTTTTAATGACGTTTATACTTGTATTACTATTGCTGTTTTTACTTATAGTACCTGTATTTGGAGACTTTATCATTCATTTGATCAATAATTGGTTAGGGGCAAATATGAAGATCATTAGTATTATTTATCAAATACTTAAATATCCAATATCTTTAATGTTCATTTTTATTAGTATTAAGTTGCTTTATACGATGGCTCCAGATAAGAAAATTGAAAGTGCAACCACTACGAAAGGAGCCATATTTAGAACAATCATATGGATTCTTGCAACAGAAGTCTACTCAATCTATATAGGAGTATTTAATAAATATGATTTATTTTATGGAAGTGTTGCAAATATATTGATCCTGTTATTATGGATTTATATTCTATCTTATGTCTTTGTACTAGGAATGGCATTAAATGCCAATGTATATGAAAAAAAACAAAATATTGTTGAAAGAATTATGAATAATTAACCATAGTATTTAAAAAGCGAGCATAATATTCATCAAAAGTGATATTATGTTTTTTTATATATGTAGCTACTTTTTTTCCGACATATCTATAATGCCAAGATTCATACATATATCCCGTAATATTTTCTTTATCTTTAGGATATCTAAGAATAAATCCATATTTATAGGCATTTTTTTGCATCCACAGAAATTCATCAGTACTTTCAAAATCATTAAAATCGGTAACAAGATTATCTATGTCTACAGTTAGACCACTTTGATGTTCTGAATATCCAGGGCGTGCAGAATAGGTATCCACATTTTCTTTCGTATCATTTACTAAATAACGATTATATAAATTCAATTGATAATTATAATCTCTATAAGCAGAGATAGCTCGTATATTTAAATTTTCCTTTTTAATGTCTTTACACATCTGTTCAAAGTGAGTTAAGGCTTCTTCTACAAGATAAATATTTCCCTTTGTACAGTTTTTTATGATCTTTAAATGATTGGGAACGTATTTTTTGTCTACATAATAAAACTTATTGATTAAAATATATTTTGTGTTTTGATAAGGACTAGGGAATGTATTTGTATAGAAATTTTTATCTAGATTCAAATTGACGTATGTAACAACATCTTCATCACTTAAATTCCAATGTTTTTGTTTATAATCAATATAACGTTGTTGGTAAGTTGGAATATAATAATTTATTTTGGATTTTAAGGATTGAATGTATTTCTTAGTCTGATGATTTGAACTATTTATATAGCGAATATAACAAAAAATCCCTATACAGAAAAATAGGCCAATAAATAATCCAATATATACAATTACTTTCTTCATAAAATCACCCTTTGTTAACAAAATTATTTCTATTACATAATAGTTATTAAGAAAAAAAATATGAAAAGATTATTATTATATTGCTTTTCCTTGCTTTTTTTATACTATTGGAATTTAAAAAAATATATGATTTATAAAAGAAAAAAGTGTACTATAAATAATTTAAAGCAAGGAGGACGGTTAATTGTGAAAATTTTATGAATTTGTATGTTTTATCTATTTATAAAAAATATAAATAGGGTACAAGGGATAAAAGTAGATATTTAAATTTTTATAAAGGACTCAATATTTCGAGTTCTTTTTTGCTTTGGATTTGGATATGCTTAAATGAGGAGGAAAAATATGAAAAGATTTATGATTGTATTGCTTTGCTTTTCCTTTTTTATACCATTAGTTGGATGTGCCAAAACACAAGAAGATAAAGAGGTAAAGACGGATAATACTACCAATTTAATCAATAATGCAAAAAGTGGGATTTTATTAGATTATAATAGCGGAACGGTTATATTTGAAAAAGATGCAGATAAAAAATTAGCAATTGCATCTTTAACAAAAATGATTGCCCAAATTATTATTTTGGAAAACATTGAAAAAAATACAATTAAATGGCAAGACATAATTACTGTTTCCGAAAATGCAGCTTCATTTGGAGGATCACAAATTTATTTAGAACCAAATGAAAAAATGAGTGTGGAAGATCTTTTTAAAGGTGTATCTGTAGCAAGTGCAAATGAACTAGTTGTTTCAATAAAGCAGTCGCATCTTTTAAAAGAAGAAATAATAATATAACTACATATAAGCCTTATATTTTAGGGAATTATTGTAAAATTTTATATATTTTCTACTTATGTGATTTACAAAACAATAATTTTATGATACATTATTAATGTAGATTTTTAAGAGAAAGGAGTGTGATTAAGATGAAAAGTTTACAAGTTATAAATAATGCAGAATTAATCACGACTCCCAATTTATAAACTTTTAGGGATATCCTTTTGATTATAAAATTAATTCTGCATTATGTAGAATTTTTTTATTAGGAGGATATTAAAATAATGATGAAATTAAATATTAATGACAGAGCAGCTCTAGCTATTAAAAATAGTACTAAAAGAGTGGAAATTAGAGCAAATAAAGAAAATAGTGAGCATGATTATAGTAAGTTAAAACAAGATGATGTTATAGAGTTTACTAATAATAAATTAGGCGTATTTTATGTTAAGGTTAAAGAAGTAAATCATTATAATTCTTTAGATGAACTTTTTATTTTAGAAGGAACAAGATATACAACTTCTTCTACTAATGATAAAGAAGAAGCAATTAAAAATGTAGGCAAATTAGATGGATATAAAGAAGCTATTAAGAAAAATGGTGTATATGCTATTCATATTGAATATTTATATAGTGAAAATACTGTTTGGGACGAATTATGTGAAAAAGCTAGAAAGGTAAGAAATCCTAGAAATGTGTCAGGTATGATTAGTGCTGGAGGAGTAGGCGCAGCAATACTTACCAAAAATCATAATATTTATACTGGAGTATGCATTGATACAGCATCAACATTAGGTATATGTGGAGAAAGAAATGCTATTGCCAATATGATTACAAATGGAGAAAATGAAATAGTAAAACTAGTATGTGTTGACTCTAAAGGTAATGTAGGTTCACCTTGTGGAGCTTGTAGAGAATATATGATGCAACTTT
>CANQVY010000003.1 GCA_947627405.1 uncultured Bacilli bacterium
AGACAACTTGCTCATTTGTTAAAGTATGATACCAATCATCGAAGATATAGGGACGATGAAATTACTTTTGATGAGGATGAAATTATTATAGGAAATAAAAGGATAAAAGTATATGCTGAAAAAGATCCTGCTTCTTTGCCTTGGAAAGAGCTAGATATTGATGTTGTATTTGAATGTACAGGATTGTTTACAGATAAGGATAAAGCTTCTGCACATATTGCTGCTGGTGCTAAGAAAGTCATTATTTCTGCTCCTGCAAAGGGGGATTTAAAGACAATTGTATATAATGTAAACCATAATATTTTAGATGGAAGCGAAAAAGTTATTTCTGCTGCTTCTTGCACTACAAATTGTCTTGCACCTGTATTGGATGTACTTGATAAAAAATTTGGAATTGTGAAAGGTTATATGACCACAGTACATGCATATACGAATGATCAGGTTACTTTAGATGTTGCTCATAAGAAAGATATTAATGAAAGACGTGGCAGAGCCGCTGCGATGAATATTATTCCTTCATCTACGGGGGCTGCGAAAGCGATTGGAAAAGTTTTACCAAACCTAGATGGAAAATTATCGGGAACAGCTATGCGTGTGCCTGTGCCTACGGGATCTGTCATTGATTTAGTTTTGGAACTTTCAAAAAATGTAACTGTGGAAGAAATTAATCAAGAGCTAAAAGACAAGCAAAATGAAACACTTAAGTTTACTATGGATCCAGTTGTATCAAGCGATATCATTGGTTCCCATTGTGGAGCCCTTGTTGATGGTTTATTAACAACCGTACTTGAAGTAGAAGGAAAGCAACTCGTAAAAGTAGTTGCTTGGTATGATAACGAAATGGGTTATTCTACTCAAATGGTTCGTACGGCTAAATATTTAATGACTTTATAAGATAGCATTTGCTATCTTTTTATTTATGTTATAGTAGTTGAAAATCAAATTCTATTGTAAGATTTTATTTAAAAAAGCCAGTTTTAGAAATGAATGGAAGAAAGTAAAGCTTATTATTTATAGCATGGCTTTGATATTTATATAGGACAAAAAAAGTTTGCAAACAAGTAGAAAGATACACAAATTATTTAGACATAAGGTCTTTTTTATTAATTAAAATCATAGTATTACTAGGTGATATTATGGAAAGAAAAAAGATTTGTTTTTTTGGGGCAGCAAGTCCTAAAGTAAAAGAGGAGTATGTTCAACAAACAGAACAATTAGGACGATTGTTAGGAGAAAAGTTTGATTTAGTTTTTGGAGGTGGAAGTACTGGCTTAATGGGAGCAATTGCTCAAGGATTTAGGGAAAGTTCTGCCCATATAACAGGAGTTGTTCCAAAATTTATTACGGAATATGAAGAAATTTATTCTGATTGTGATCAATTAATACATGTGGATAGTATGCATGAAAGAAAAAAGATTATGGAAGAGCAAGCTGATTTATTTGTTGTAGGTCCTGGTGGAGTAGGTACGCTTGATGAATTGTTTGAAGTTTTAACGGACAAAAGCCTAAATCGATATACGAAAAACGTTATATTATTCAACGTGGATTCCTTTTTTGATGAAATCATTCGATTTATAAATAAAAATTTAAATTCTGAAATTATCAATCGTGAACGATTTAATGGGTTTTATATTTGCAATAGCATTCAGGAAATAAGAAACATTCTTTGCTTTATTGAATAAATCAAAAAAAGATGATATTATACCTAATATGGAGGTGAAAATATGGAAAATTTCAAAATGGAAAAGTTTATTCAACAAGCTTTAATAACAGACGGAAAAGTAATCATACATGAAGCAAATGGTGTTTATTTCGCAGTTCGAGATGGTAATTCTGATATTGCAAGAGATTATGTTGTTGTAAATGAAGACAAACTAATTTTATCTCGTGGAAAAACTAAAATTCTATCACTTGCTCCACAAAATCCATTTATTGATAAAAATAATTTGTTTATTTATGAACCAGAATGTCATTTACTTCATTTTCGAGTAAAAAACGGAAGTATAAGAAAGGTCAATACATTGTTTTGTAATCCTTACTTAAAACAAATTAGTAATTTAGATATTTTGTATAAAGGATATGTACTTGTAAATGAAAACCAAATTTATAATTATAAAACAGGGACTTTTAGGGAGGAAGAGTTTGATTGGATTGCAGGAGGATCAAGTAATACATCTTGGCAAGGGTTTGAAGTTTTGATTGGATCAGATCAAATTGCTAAACTTATTGCTGAATATGCAGAAAAAAATAAAATTCCTATTGGAGTCAAAAGAATTAAGCCTACCGATTATGATTTTGAAGGAATGTATAAAGAATATTTAACCTTTGTGCAATTAGATCGATATGGTCGTGTAAACAGTGATATTATATATGTTGACGAAGATGAAATCAAGGTTTATCCTTTAGAAAATCTTAGTTACAATGAAGGAATTAATTATTTGCAACATGATTTAGATGGTAAAATTGCAATGAGTAAAAGAAATACAACTCACTTTGAATATAATCTAAAACAGGCATTTGAAACGGCTAAAGTATTAGGAAAAAAGAGAAAATCTTAAAAATTAACAATATTTTAATTATTAAAATATTGTTTTTTATTGCATAAATATAAAAAGATGATATAATATCTGATATGAATGGAGGATATTATGGAATCAAATCAAAGAATTGAGAGTTTTAATTGCAACAATTTATGGAAGCGTAATGTAAAACAACAACGAATTGCTAGGTTTGTTCAAGACTTATATTACCCAAAAAAAGGATATACTTATTATAAAAACGGTTCACTTGAGGTCATGGGAACTCAAGGAATATATTATGTATTTAAACAAGATGGTATTTTATCTGATTGTGATAGGAAGGCTTATTTATTAAATGATAAGTTACAAGTACTTAAAAAATTTGATAGAGCTAATACTTTATATACCCCTTTTTTAGATGAAAGGAATTTATTAATTGCTTCTAAAGAAAATAATATTGCTAAACAACAAATTGTCTATTCTTTTGAACATTATAAAATTCAAAATGGTTGTTTGGATTTAATTCAACAATTTACTAGTGATCGTTGCTCTATTAAAAAACATATGGATTTGGATGAAAATCTTATTGAAATTAATGGACATTTATATAATTATTTTGAAGGATGTTTTATAGGTAAGAAATATGACTTTGTTTTTTCTAAAAATACAAAATTAGATAATTTAAGAAAGATATGTCCAATAGAGTTGGCTGAGGCTCTTATTGAAGAGGTTATGGATCAGAATTTAATTGTTGGTTTGGATCAAGTGAAGGCTTCAATACCTTTATATACTATTGATAAAACAAAAGAAGAAGAGTTTTTGGAGGATATAACTTTTGTATTGATAGACCATAATGGTTATATTACAAATAATACGGTATTTGTATATAATGGAGGATCTGAATTAAAAAAATTTAATTTAAGTGAATTTGATTATGATTATGAAAATATAATATACAATCTTGTTCAAGATTTAGATGCGAAGACAATAGAAAAAAATCAACAAACTAGAGAAAATAGTAAATTATATAATCAAACCAAAAAACTTTTAAAGGAACAGAATAAAAAGAATTAGTCTATAGGAGTGCTATAGACTTTTGTTTTGTGTTATAATGAATATGGTGAATTAGATGCATTTTTTAGAAGAATATGAAGAACTTTTTATTTTATGTAGTAGTGAAGATAAAAATAAGATTGTTGATTATATAAGTAGATCAAAAAAAATTTATAATGTTCACTTTTTTACTATGGATTCCATTAAGAAAAAATTGTTTTTTGATTATTCTAAAGAATGTATTTATGAGGTAGCTTGTTATTTAAAAGTAAAACCTTCGATTGCAAAAGTATATATTGAGAATTTGTATTATATAGAAGATAAAAAGTATGGAAATAAAAAATTGGATAGCTTGGTTTCTTTAAAAAAATATTTAAATGACTTAGGATTACTTATTTATGATGAATATTTTTCTTCATATATCAAAAATAAGAATTTTATAATCTATAATTTTTCATTTTTATCTAAATTTGAATCTAAAATTATTGATCAAATCAAGAAATATTCTCATGTATCTTTTTTTGAAGAACAAAACAAGACATATAAACCGGTGGTTTATCATGCTTCCACCTTAGAAGAAGAAGTTGAATTTGTTTGTAACAAAATTAGTGATTTGCTTTCTACAGGAGTTGATATTCATAAAATTAAAATTGTTAATATAAATAAAGATTATGAGGCTTCTTTAAAGAGAACATTTGAATTTTATCATATTCCGTTGAATATGCCTCATTCTACTTTTTTATTAGGAACTTCTATTGGACAAGAGTTTTTAAAAAATTATAGTAGTAATATCTCTGATACAATTTCTTCTTTAAAGGAAAAATATAATAGTGATCTTATGAATCAAATTATTTCTATATGTAATGATTATAACTTTGTTACAGATTATGGTTTGGTTAAAGAATTTATTATATATGATATGAAAAATTGTATTCTCTCTAAACCTTCTTTTAAAGATGCTATAGAGATTGTATCTCTTTCTAGTGTTTCAGAAGATGATTATGTATTTTTGATGAATTTCAATTTAAATGAAATTCCAAAATTTAAAAGAGATGAAGATTTTATTACAGATTCCATTAAGCCACTTGTCCAATTGGATCTTATTTATGAAGAAAATAAAAGAATTGCAGCGAAAGTAAAAAAACAGATTTTAAGTATTCCAAATTTAATAATTTCCTATAAAGATAAATCAATGACAAGTAGTTTTTTTCCTTCAAATCTAATTCATGAATTATCTTTAGAGGTAAAGGAAGCTACCTATGAATATAAATATTCTTTATTAGCTACAAAAATAAGTCTTACAAAAAAACTAGATCAATTTATAAAATTTGGGCATAAAGATAATAAACTTTCTTTATTATATAATCATATTTCTATACCTTATCAGACTTATGATAATCGTTTTAGTGGAATTAAAAAAGAAGATTTTTATGATTTTATCAATTATGATTTGAAACTTTCTTATTCTACATTAGATAATTATAATCGTTGTGCATTTAAATATTATTTAACCCATGTATTAAAATTAGATATTTATGAAGAAACTTTTGTGACTTTTATTGGATCCTTGTTTCATTATTTATTAGAAAAGGGTTTAGTAAATGAAATAAATATTGCCAAAGAAATTGAAAAATTTATTCATCAAAAAGAAAAAAAATTATCAATAAAAGAAAAGTTTTTATTAAAAAAACTGGAGAAAGAAATTTCATTTATTATTTCAGTGATAAAAGAACAAATGCAGCATAATCATTTAAAAAACTTTTTGTTTGAAAATAAAATAGAAGTTAAAAAAGAGAGAGAAATATCGGTTGTTTTTAAAGGATTTATAGATAAAATTTGTTTTCAAAAAGTAGGAAATAAGACCATTGTTGCTATTGTTGATTATAAGACGGGAAATGCATCCATTGATTTACGTAATAGCATATATGGAATTGGAATGCAATTACCTATATATTTATATTTATCTAAGAATTACGACAAAATTGAAAATGTTGTTTTTGCGGGTTTTTATTTACAAAAGATACTTGGTGAGGAAAATTTAATTGATGATCAAAAAACGGTTGAAGAGATAAAAAAAGAGCAATTAAAATTAAATGGTTTTAGTAATTGTGATCCTACTATTTTGGAATGGTTTGATGATACTTATATAGATTCCAAAGTAATCCAAGGAATGAGTGTTTCTCACAACGGAAATTTTAAAACAAAGAAGGTACTTAACAATGAACAAATTGATCAATTGATTGATTTAACAGAGAATGTAGTGAATCAGATGATTGATCATATATTGGATGCTGATTTTGCAATCAACCCAAAGCAAATTGGGGATACACCAAAGGATAGAATTGGATGTGCTTATTGTAAGTTTAAGGATATTTGTTTTGTGAATAATAGAGACTTTGTAAAATTAAAGAAGCAAGAAGATTATAGTTTTTTAGAAAGAAAACAAGAGTAGATTTTTAATTTAATTTTTAATATTGAAAGAATTGAGGTGAAAGGATGCCTACATTTACAATTGATCAACAAAGGGCAATTGATTTAGAAGGAAGGAATATTATTGTGTCTGCTGGGGCAGGTTCCGGAAAAACGGCTGTACTTTCTGAGAGAGTTATTCGGAAATTAAAATCAGGCGTTTCTATAGATCAATTACTCATATTAACTTTTACCAATGAAGCCGCTAATGAAATGAAAGAAAGAATTCGTAAGAAAATAGAAAAGGATTCTACTTTATCAGATCAGCTTGATCGCATTGACTCTGCCTATATCACAACGTTTGATTCATTTTCTTTATCCATGGTAAAAAAGTATCATTATCTTTTAAATGTTAGTAAGGAAATTTCTATTCTTGATTCATCAATTGTTAATATTAAAAAACGAGAATTTATTGATGAATTATTTGATCAATTTTATGAACAGCAAGATGAAAAGTTTTTAAAACTTATTAACGATTTCTGTGTAAAAGATGATGAAAATATTAGGAATGTTGTTTATAACTTAAATAATGAGTTTGATAAATGTATCAATAAAGAAAAATTTTTAACAGAATATGTGGATAAGTATTTTTCTTCTGCTTATTTCGATATGGTAATCTCTGCCTATCAACAAGAAATTCGAAAAATTATTCTTACCATAAATGCATATTTGGGACAATTATCAAGTTGTATAGAGAATGATAAAGATGAAGAAAAATATCAAGAAATAGAAAGTATTTTTACACCATTCATGGAAACCTATGAATACCAAGAAATTAAAAACTTATGCAATAAGAATTTTAAACTACTTGGAAAATTATCAGATTCATTTAAAGAAACTGCTAAGTTCATTAAGGAATATTATAAAGAATTAAAAGAATTTGTAAAAGCGGATTCTATAGAAGAAATAAAAGAAAATATTTTATTAACCAAAGATTATGTTGAAATTATTCTATGTTTAATAAAAAAATTGAATGATCGCTTATTGCAATATAAAAAAGAAAATGATAGCTATGAATTTTATGATATAGCCCTTATGGCCATTCAACTTTTGGAAAAGCATCCGGAAGTATGTGAAGAGATTAAACAATATTATAATGAAATTTTATTGGATGAGTATCAGGACACTTCAGATTTACAGGAAAAATTTATGTCTTTAATTGAAAATAATAATTTATATATGGTGGGAGATATTAAGCAATCTATTTATCGCTTTAGAAATGCCAATCCATTAATATTTAAAAATAAATATGATACTTATAGTCATTTAGAAAAAGGTATTAAAATTGATTTAGTTAAAAATTTTCGATCTCGTGAAGAAGTATTAGATGATATTAATCGAATTTTTAATCTGATTATGGATGAGTCTATTGGAGGGGTAGACTATAAGAAAGAGCATCAAATGCAATATGGATTGACCTTATATCAGCAAGAAAATGTAAATCATGATCATCATTTGGAAATTTATAATTATCAAACCAGTGATCAAACATATACCAAAGAAGAAATGGAAGCTTTTATTATTGGTAGTGATATTAAGAAGAAACTAAAAGAGGGGTATTTGGTTTTTGATAAAGAAACTTCTAAAGTTAGAAAGGCAATTTATAGTGATTTTTGTATTATTATGGATCGGGGTACTGCCTTTACTACCTATAAAAAAATATTTGAATATTTAGAGATCCCTTTAGTTTTATATATGGATCAAAAATTAACTGATGAAAAAGATATTTTAGTCATCAAAAACCTTGTAAATATCATTATAAAAATACAAAAACAAGAAATTGATCAAGAATTTAAATATTATTTTACTTCTATTGCTCGAAGTTATTTATCGGATTTATCTGATCAAGAAATATTTACAATTTTTAAAAACAATACGTTTAGAGAATCTGAAATTTATTTAAAGTGTTTTGAAATTAGTAAAAAACTTGATGAGATTGGTAATGTTGATTTATTGGAACAAATTATTGATCGCTTTGAGATTTATGAAAGAACAATTAGAGTTGGAAATTTAGAGGATCATTTTGTAAGATTGGATTCTTTAAAATCAATTGCTTCGGCTTTAGAAACTTTAGGATATTCCCCTATAGAATTTTGTGATTATTTAAATAAAATGGAAAAAAGCGATAATGATATAAAATATTCTCTTAATCATAAAATGGGAAATCAAGTGAAAATTATGAATATACATAAATCGAAAGGACTTGAGTTTCCTATATGTTATTTCTCAGGCTTTCATAAAAAGTTTAATTTTAAAGATGTTCAAGATCGATTCTTATATGACAATACTTATGGGATTATTATGCCATATTACAAAAATGGGCTTAGAAAAACAGTTTTACATACGCTTGCTCAGAAAAAATATTATAGAGATGAGATTAGTGAAAAGATTAGACTTTTTTACGTTGCTCTTACACGAGCAAGAGAAAAAATGATTGTTGTTACTTCTCTTAAAGAAACTGATAAAAAACCAGTTACAAATGCTGTCAAAGAAAAATATAGGTCATTTTTAGATATTCTTCAGTCTATTCAAGATACTTTAGATCCATATATTAAAAATGTTGTTTTAGAGGACATCCCTTTAACCAAAAAATACGATTTAGCTAAAGAGATTGATTTGACTTCCTTATCTGAAAAACAAAGTGATGCTTTACAATTAAAAGAGTTGGATTTATCTAAAGAAATTCTATCTACATCTTCTGTTTCTAAAACCATTCATGAGATTTTATCTGCTTTTGATTCTAAAAAATTAGAATTTGGTACAAAGTTACATTATTTGTTTGAAATCGCAGATTTTAAAAATTTAGACTTCAAGAGCAAGGATGAAAATTGGCAATATATTCAAAGATTTGTTGCGCATTTAGGGGATTTAACATGTGCACAAATTTATAAAGAATATCCATTTAAATATAGTGTTGATCATACGATTTATTCTGGTATTATTGATTTAATAATTGTATATGAGGATCATATTAAAATTATCGATTATAAGTTAAAAAATATTGAAGATGAAAATTATATAAAACAATTAAATGTATATAGGGATTTTATTCATACAAAGACAGACAAAAGAATAGAGATTTATTTATATTCTATTCTAGAAGATCGATTTTATAAAATAGAAAAAAAGCTGTAAGCAGCTTTTTTATTTTTTTTGTAAAAATTTATTTTTATCCTCTTTGTCATGTATTAAGCTTTTAAATAATTGTTGAGCAATAGAAAAATTAGGGTTGTTATGATTTTTATGATTTTCAAACAATTGCATAAAATGTGTATAATAATTTTCTTTAGAATTTAAATTAATTGTACTTTGAGTAATAGCAAGTGTGTCAATGAGCATGATGTAATAATCATCTACCCAATCATTTGGAAGATTAAGTATATGATTAAGCATGGATTCTGTTGATTGTATGTAGCGACCATATTTCATTTGATCGGGTACTTGTTCAAATAATTTTTGTACAGCATAATTTTTAAATAAATCATAATCATTTTCTAAAAAACGTTTTTCTAGTTGGGGATTTAAGGCAATTGTTGAATACTTTAAATTTATTAAATCTTGTTTATAACTAGGATCATTTCGAGGAAATGTTAATAAATTTGATTCGATTAATTGTGTTAAGCAAGAATAATAATTTATATTAAATTCTTCTGTTCCGATTTCATTTGGATAAATGACTTGTTCCCTAAAATTTAAATTTTGTTGTAAAGCAATTTGTCTTTTTTCTTTTCTTTGGTTAAGTTTTAAATGATTGAAGTCTATTGCTAATTTTTGATAATTTGAGTTTGGTCGATGTATGAAATTTAAGGGGTCTAAATTTTGTTTTACTTGATTGAAGTTTATATTAAAAATTTTATATTGCGCCAATCTATTTAGTAAATACTTAGCTTTTTCTTTATTTTTTATAAGACTCTCTTTTTCTTTTTGATAATCTTTGCTTGTAGCACAATTATGATATTCTAATGAGGATAATATTTGATAGCTGACTATAATTTTATTATAGCAATATAAACTATCGGTTAAGATCATTTGTAGGTTATCTTGTTCTTCTTGCTTTTGCTTTTGTATCATTTCATTTAGCCATGTGCTTGTTATAATCTTATGGTAAAATAAAGAATCAAATATTAGAATGTCAGACATGCTTTTATGAAACTTTAGCTTCCACAATATTAGCATTTCTTGTGCTTTTTTAAGATTTACAAGAACAATAGCATCATCATGAAATTCACATACGTTTTTTAATGCAGATTTGTCAAATTCAGTAATATCGGTAAATGTGATTTGAATTTCGTCTCTTTCAAACAATTGGTCTTGTATGGTATCTAATAATGTGTTGAACATTTCTGTAGATATATAATTTATATCGTGCTTTTCTTTTAAATAGGTAAGAATTAAAAGCGCTACATAGGATTGATTAATTTCCATAAAATTTCCTCCAATTTATTGTATATTATAGCGATATTTTGATAAAAAGTAAAGAAACAATTTATTTTGAAAATTTATGTTTTTCTCATACTATTATTGATTTATAAATTTATTAGTGTTATTCTTTTTGTAGGAGGGTTAATATGGAAAAAGAAGAAATATTAAAAAAAATTTTGGCTTTTGTTAAAGTATTAGTTGTATTAGCGGTTGTCAATACAATTCTCTTATTTATTGCTTTAGGAGGTCAAAGTGAAACAAAAGCAGAAACAAGTAGTAATGAGGAATATGATGTAAGTATGTTTGAACAAATATCAAGCTCAGATTTCATCCAATTGTTTAATGATAAAAATAGTGGAACGAATATAATTTATTTAGGAAGAGAAGGATGTAGTTATTGTCTTGCGTTCTTACCTTCATTACAACAAGCACAAAGGGAATTAGGCTATAAAACAAAATATCTAGACATTGCATCTGTTAGTGATAGCGAAGCTGAAAAAATTATGGCATTAAATGATTTCTTAGGGGAAAATTATGGTTATACACCGATTGTTATTATTACTAAAAATGGTAAATATGTAGATGGGTCTGTTGGATATGTTGAATATGATGATTTTATTTCATTCTTAAATAAAAATGGAATTAAATAGAAGTTGTTTTAGGATAACAACTTTTTTAATAGAAAGGTGGTCTTATGAATAAAAATTTAAATTATGAATTAAAAAGTACTTTAAAATCAACGATTTTAGTTGGTCTTGTTTTAACTATTGGAATTGTTGTTAATACCATTTTAGATAATGAGCAATATACCTTTTCCTTATGGCTTGGTAACTTATTAAAGATTATACCCATTGTGCTTACTTGCCTTATTGTGGATGATTTATATCGCTTCAATACAAAAAAGTATAGAAAAGATAAGTTATTAATCGAAACATTTTTATTGGTATTGATGGTTTTGTGTAGTATTTCCTATGATTTTAATTTGACAAGTACTATTTTATTTCTAATCATTATTAGTTATAATTTTTTATTGATTACATCTGAATTTATTAAAAAGCATAAGTAAACTTTCACATATTGATTGGAAGTTTCTCTTTTTTTTCTTTTGTGCTATAATATGATGGATTGAGGTGGGTGTATGGAAAACAAAGTTGCGTTGGTTATAGGAGCTTCTAGTGAAATTGGAAAGGCGATTACAGAAGGACTAGTGGCTTGTGGATATAATGTAGTTATGACCTATAAAGATCATTTTGAAAGTATAGTAAAGAGTGAAAAAAGTTTATTGATGAGATGTGATATTACTAAAGAACAAGATATTATTGATTTAGTGAATTCAACAGTAGAGCATTTTGGACATATTGATTTAATTGTTAATAATGCAGGAATTTCTTTAGATAATTTGATTGAAGAAAAAACGAAAGAAGAATTTATGAAAGTGTTGGATACAAATTTAGTAGGGCCTTTTTTAGTGGTTAAACATGCTTCTAAATATTTGGAAGGAAGTATTGTTATTCAAATCGCTTCTACAGATGGTATAGATACTTATAATGAATATAATATTGATTATTCTGTTTCTAAGGCGGGACTGATTCATTTAACAAAAACACTTGCTTATGCTTTACCAAAAACAAAATTTTATTGTGTAGCTCCTAATTATGTGAATACAGAATCAATACGAAATATGAATCCTAACTTTTTAAAAGAAGAGTTAAAAAGAGTAGGGCAAAGGCAATTCATAGAACCTAGTGAAGTTGCAAAAGAGGTTGTTGCATTAACTAAAGGGGATAAAAAAAGTGGATCTTTAATTTTAATAAGGGGTGATAAAAAATGAAAGAAAATAGGATGGCAAATTCAGAAGTTCTTTCCTTAGTCAATGATTGTGAAAAAAAAGTGCAATCTGTATTTAAAAAATATGAAGATATTTGTGGTTACAATAGTTATAAAGTACTACAGGCTTTTCATAAAAACAAAATTAATGAAGCACATTTTAATTCCACAACGGGATATGGATATAATGATTTAGGAAGAGAAGCTATTGAAAATGTTTATAAAGACCTTTTTCATAGTGAGGCTGCTTTAGTTCGTGGCCAATTTATTTCTGGTTCTCATGCCTTGACTGTATCCTTATTTGCTCTTTTAAGACCAGGAGATCGATTATTAAGTATAACAGGAAGTCCTTATGATACTTTGCATGAAGTTATTGGAATTGTAGAAAATGAATCTAGTTTAAAATCTTTTGGAATTCTTTATGATGAAATAGAATTAGTTAAAGATGATTTTGATTATGAAAAAATAGGAAAATATTTAAAAGAAAATAAGGTTAAGGTGATTGAGATACAAAGATCCAAAGGTTATTCTACTCGTAAAAGTATAGGAATTGAAAAAGTTGAAAAAGTGGCGCAGTTTATTAAAAATATAAGTAAAGATATTATTATTATGGTAGATAATTGTTATTGTGAATTTGTTTCAAAAAAAGAACCTATTGAAGTGGGTTGTGATTTAGCGGTTGGATCCTTGATTAAAAACTTAGGAGGAGGAATTGCTCCCAATGGAGCATATATTGTTGGAAGAAAGGATTTAATTAAGCTGTGCGCAGAACGATTGACTTTACCTGGAGAAGGGGCAGAAGTTGGTCCTACTTTAGGAATTAATAAAAGCATTTTGCAAGGTTTATTTTTGGCCCCTAGTGTTGTTTTAAGTAGTCTAAAAACAGCTATTCTTACGAGTATTGTTTTAGAAACTTTAGGATATGATGTTGAGCCAAAGTATAATGATGATCGCGTGGATATTGTGCAAAATATTATTTTTCGTGATAAAGAAAAGTTAATTAAATATACACAAGGAATTCAAAGTGCTTCACCAATCGATTCTACGGCTCTTCCTATGCCATGGGATATGCCAGGGTATAAAAATCCGGTTATTATGGCTAGTGGTTCTTTTACACAAGGTTCTTCTATTGAGATATCTTGTGATGGGCCTATTCGAAAACCCTATATTGCATATCAGCAAGGGTCTCTTACTTATGAGTATGGTAAAATTGCTTTAATAAGAGCAATTACCTTTCTAGGAGAAATACATGAAAATTAATGGTGAGGAATATAGTATTGATGAACTTTTAAATGCAATTCCAATCGATTTTTTAAAAAGAACAAAGGGAGGATTATTTCTCAATGATCATGAAAAAAATATTTTAGAAAGATATGACATTCATTATGAAAATTATTCTCGATTAAGTGATCTTGTATTTGAAATCGAAACAGTTATTAATGAAAACTATGACAATGATTATAATATAGATGATTTGATCGATTTATCTACTGATCTATCAGAAAGAAGTTATTATGAAGAAGCAAGAAAATAGTTTTAGATGGAACAAGATAGTATGGAAAGAAGCTTATCAATGAAATTGGTTAATAGACTTGCTTCTTTTTTTGATTTGGTGTATAATAGTTTCTTCTGATTTGGAGGGGTATTATGAATGACAATGTTTTAGTGGCAAATCAATTGTGCTTTTCAATAGGGAAAACTTGTATATTTCAAAATTTTAATTTAACTATAAAGCAAAGAGAAATAGTTTCTATAATAGGTGCGAATAAATGTGGTAAGAGTACATTAATAAAACTTTTAAGCGGATTTTATTATACTGAGAATCAAATCACAGTCAGCAATATTTCTTTAAATGAAAAAACCAAGGATGGTTTTTTTAAAAAAGTAGGACTTGTGTGTACGAATTATAGTGAAATTCATGATAAAGTAAAAGATTATATTGAATCTGATATTAAGAAGAAAGATAGTTCTTTTTATAATGAAGTGATGGAAATGTGTGCTATTAAATCTCTTCTCCAAAAGAGAGTTGACCAATTGAATTGTGATGATTTTGTTTTAGTAGAATTGTGTAAGAACTTAGTTAAAAAGCCTAATGTTTTATTTATTGATTATACCAATCTTTGTATTAGTGAAAAATTAAAAAAACAAATAGAAGGTTTTTATTCTTTCATAAAACAAGAAGGAATTGCGATTGTATTTGCTACGAATAATGCTTCCGATATTTTATTATCAGATACAACTTATGTGCTTCATAAGGGGGTTATTGCTTTATCCGGAAAGACAAATGAGGTTTTAAAACAGGATAGACTCCTTTTAAATTTTGGGATAGAACTTCCTTTTGAAGTGGATCTTTCTTTAAAACTTGGTATGTATAATTTAATTGATGATCTTTATTATGATATGGATAAGTTGGTGGAAAAATTATGGAAATAAAATTTGAGAATGTAGGTTATAAAAGTAATTTAAGTTATGCAAATTTCACTATTACATCATCAATTACAGGAATTACTGGCAAAAACAAACAGTATGTTGTTGATATGATCTGTGGGGATATTTTTCCAATGATAGGAAAGGTATCTATAGGGAATATAGAATTAAAGGAAGAAGAAAAAGAACAGATTTATAAATTAGTAGGGGTTGTACGAAAACAAATAGATAATAGCTTTTTGGATTGTAGTGTTATGCATCATATCGTTCGTATTTTAGATAAAAGTAATTATCAGAATAATAATATTACTGTAAGAATAAAAGACGCTTTGCAGATGGTTGGTTTAGATGAGTCCTATTTAACTCGAAAGATTCAAACTTTGTCTACAGGAGAATTAAAATTAATTATGATAGGAGCGGTTTTAATTACCAATCCAAAAATTTTGATTTTAGAAGAACCAATTTTAGGACTTGACTTTTATAATAAAAGAAAAATTTTAAAGATGATACATTTATTAAAAGAAAAATATCATAAAACAATACTTATTGTAAGTGAGGATTCCGATTTTTTATATCAATATACTGAACAAGTTATTTTTACAGATGATTGTAATCGCATTCAATTATATAATACGGACGAGGCTTTTTTAGATATTGATTTATTGTTGAGCAACCATGTTGAAGTTCCTAAATTAGTAAAATTTACGTATAAAGCAAATAGGAAAGGGGCTAAACTACACTACCACAAAGATATTCGGGATTTAATTAAAGACATTTATAAGCATGTTTAGGAGTTTGTATGAGATACTTAATGACATTTTGTTATAATGGTAGTAAATATAATGGATATCAAAGACAACCAGGGGGATTAAAAACAATTCAAGAGGAATTGGAAAATGCTTTAACGTATATTAATGGTGGAAATTTTGTTGAAATTTTTGCATCGGGAAGAACTGATAAGAAGGTTCATGCTTTGGGGCAAACGGCACATTTTGATTTGGATCTGGATATTTCGTTGGAGAAACTAAAACGAGCAATTAATAGTAATATAAGCAAAGATATTCACGTGATTAATATTCAAATTGTAAATTCAAATTTTCATGCTCGGTATGATGCGATTTCTAAAAAATATATATATTCATTAAATATGGGAGAATACAATCCCCTTGAAAAGGATTTTGTTTTGCAATATGGTAAGAAGCTTAATATTGATTTGATGGAAAAAGCCATAAAGTACTTTGTTGGAAAGCATAATTTTCAATTGTTTGTGGGTGGAGATACGAAAAAGAAAAGTTATGAACGAGAAATTTTTGATGCTTACATTGATAAACAGGGAGAAAAGCTGAATTTTACTTTTATTGGGGATGGATTTATGCAATATCAAATTCGAAATATGGTAGGCACTTTGATTAAAATAGGGCAAAAAAAATTTTTACCAGAAAAGATAAAGAGTATGTTAGAGGGAAAAGATAAAAATTTAATTTATTGCATAGATGGTTGTGGATTGAAATTGGTAGAAGTAAAATATGAATCCACATTTTTAGATCTGTAATATTATAATTGTCACTGGGAGATAGGATTTTAAACTTTTGAGCAATTTACTAAAATTATAAAAAGCAATGTAAAAAGTATTAAGTTAGATATAATACCTATAGATCGTTATAATTAATTATATCAAAAAGTATAAATTGTAAAAATTATTGACATTTATGCATATATTTAGTATAATCTTAATCGGTACATTTAGAAATCCCAATATTAAATAACTCTGTTCCGGAGGGTTAGAATTAAGAAGGAGATCATAATATGAAAAGTTATATGCAAAAAAAAGAAATGGTAGAACGTAAATGGTATGTTATTGATGCCAAGGGAAAGCCATTAGGTAGAGTCGCATCAAAAGCGGCCATATTGCTTCGTGGAAAACATAAAGCAACATTTACACCTCATATTGATTGTGGTGATTATGTGATTATCATTAATGCTAAAGAAGTAGAATTAACTGGTAACAAATTACAAAACAAAATGTATTATAATCACTCTATGTATCCAGGTGGATTAAGAGAAAGAAATGCTAAAGTTATGAAAGAACAATACCCAATTGAAATGGTAGAAAGAGCTGTTAAAGGAATGCTTCCACATAATCGATTAGGAAGAGCTATGTACAAAAAATTATTTGTATACGAAACACAAAATCATCCACATATGGCTCAAAAACCAGAAGAGATGGATATATAATAGGAGGTTTATTTATGGCAAAAGATAAAAATATTTATACAGGTACAGGACGTAGGAAAGCAAGTGTTGCTAGAGTTAAACTTATTCCAGGTACTGGTAAAATTACTGTTAATGGTAAAGATGTTCATGAATACTTACCTTTCGAAACTTTAGTAATGGATTTATCTCAACCTTTAGTTGCTACAAACACTAATGAAACATTTGATGTAGAAGTTGATGTTAGAGGTGGAGGGTTCTCAGGACAAACTGGAGCTATACGTTTAGGAATTACTAGAGCTTTATTACAAATGGATGCTGATACAGATCCATCTAGTGAAACAAGCTATAGGCACATCTTAAAATCATTAGGTTTTATTACAAGAGATTCAAGAGTAAAAGAACGTAAAAAACCAGGTTTAAAGAAAGCAAGACGTGCGCCACAATTTTCAAAACGTTAAGAAAAACTTATTGCAAACTTTCAAAAGTTCGATTTATTCGAACTTTTTATTATGTAAAAAAACTTTAGGCCATTTAGCCTAAAGCTACATCTAGCAACATCATAATTGAAAAGCCTATTAGGGTAAATATGGCCATAATATCTTTTCTTTTATTTGTTTGACTTTCTGGTATTAATTCTTCTACGACTACATAGATCATAGCCCCTGCTGCAAAGGATAACATAAAAGGCAACAAATTGTTAATTTTGGTTATAAGCAAAGCACCAAAAAATGCAGATATTGGTTCCACAATGGCACTTAACTGTCCCATAAAAAATGCTTTTCCTTTAGAAAACTTTTCTCTAATAAGAGGAACACTGATTGCGCTTCCTTCTGGAAAGTTTTGTATGCCTATGCCTATGGTTAAAATAATTGCTGCAGCTAAAGTATTCATTCCATATTTTACTGAACCAAAGGCGATTCCAATTGCTAGGCCTTCAGGGACATTGTGCAAAGTGATTGCTGCCATCAGCATGGCACATCTTTTCATACTATCGTGTTTTGAATTGTTTTTCTTTTTTGGATGTTTTTTATCATAAAAATCATAAATTTTATCTCCAATAAACAACAGAAATCCTCCGAGTAAAAATCCGATTGTGGTAGTACACCAAGTATTCATGTGTAAATCTTCACATTTTTCTATTGCCGGAGCTAATAGAGAAAAGAAGGAAGCGGCAATCATGACACCCGCTGAAAATCCCAGCATTCCATCTAAAAATGTTTTGTTTATCTTTTTAAAGAAAAAAATAATTCCTGCTCCTAATGCTGTTACTGCCCATGTAAATATTCCAGCAATTAATGCTTGATATTGCTGGGGTAAATGAATTAAATAATTGTACATATCAACCTCCGATATAGTAATTTATGTTAGGCAGTTATATTTGATTGGGCGAAAATAATACAATGTTTTTATAAAAATTTCATATATTTTCTTTATGAAATGTGATATAATCTATAATAGGTGAGCGTTATGGATGCTAAACAGTTCAAAAGTTTAGATGAACAGATAGAAATTCTAAAGAATAAAGGCTTGATTATCACTGATGAAAAATTGGCTAAGGAAGTATTATTTAGAGAAAACTATTTTTTTTTGAGTGGTTATAGACATGTGTTTATGAAATCAAATCGAGATCGAACTTTTTTAGCGGGGACTACTTTTGAGGAGTTATATAGTTTGTTTTTGTTTGATCGTAATTTTCGATATATTTTATTTAAAAATTTGTTGGTTGTCGAAAATAATATGAAGTCCATGATATCTTACCAATTATCAAAAAAATATGGATATAGAGAAAAAGAATATCTTAATCCTAAAAACTTTGTAAAGGATTCTAGCAAAACAAAGCAGATTAATGATTTGCTTAGAAAAATGAAAAGGCAAATACGTGCGAATGGAGCACAACATTCCGCTACTTTGCATTATATTAGTAATTATGGCTATATTCCTTTATGGGTGTTAGTAAAAGTTTTATCTTTTGGCATTGTTACAGAATTGTTTGCTATTTTAAAAGAGGAAGATCAGCTGGCTTTGGCAAAAGAATATAATGTTTCTGTTCATGAATTGGTTGTATATTTACCTATACTTTCTAACTATAGGAATTTATGTGCTCATGAAGATATAGTATATGAAAATAAAACGCAGGTTGCAATAGAAGACTGTATTTATCATAAATTATTAAATATAGATAAAATGGATGGAGAATATATTTATGGAAAAAATGATGTATTTGCATTAATTATTATTTTAAAAAGAATGCTTAGTCAATATGAATTTTCCAATATGATCGATGAAATGAATAGAAGTATAAAAAATTTGGAGTATAATTTGCATACAATTCCTATAGATAAGATTTTGGATCGTATGGGATTTCCGAAGAATTGGGAAAATATTAAAAATATAGAAATGGAGAGGTTATCATGAGAGAAAAAAGAATTAGAGTTTGGATTTTTGTCTTTGCATTTGTTATAGGGGCCATAGGCATGTATTTTTTGATTACAAGTCCTTTGTTTTCTAAATTGTTTGAGGAAAATATTATTTATAAGGATACAATTATTGATAAAAATGGATTAAATACATCTGTTAATAAAGTATATGATGCTGTTGTGTTAATTCAAAATTATAATCAAAACAAATTATCAAGTAGTGGAACTGGGTTTGTTTATAAGAAAAATAAAGATAAAGGCTATATTTTAACCAATTATCATGTTGTATCGAATTCGTCAGATATTCGAATTACATTATCAAGTGATGAGGAGGTTAAAGCAAATTATGTAGGTGGAGATCAATATTTAGATCTTGCGGTTATTACTATCCCTGCGGATAAAGTTTTAAAAGTGGTAGAGATTGGTAATAGTGAAAAAAGTAATATAGGGGATACAGTATTTACTGTAGGTTCTCCTTTAGGATATGATTATAGAGGAACCGTTACAAGTGGAATTTTATCTGGAAAAGATCGAATTGTAGAAGTTGCTGTTGGAAATTCTTCTACAGAGGATTATGCTATGAAAGTATTACAAACTGATGCAGCCATCAATCCTGGAAATTCAGGTGGCCCATTATTGAATGTTAATGGAGAAGTTATTGGTATTAATTCGATGAAATTGGTGCAAGATGAAATTGAAGGCATGGGGTTTGCCATTCCTATTGAATATGCTATGGCGCACATTATGGAATTAGAAAGTGGAAAAGCAATTGTAAGACCAATGTTAGGGGTTTCTTTAATTAACGTTTCAAATACAGCCGCTTTATATCAATATGGATTTGATGTTGGTAATGCAACAGAGGGCGTTGTTGTTGCTGAAATAACAAAGAATACAGGAGCAGCTAAATCAAATTTAAAAAAGGGCGATATCATTACGCATCTTGATGGGGAAAAGGTATCTTCTATAGCTTATTTGCGTTATGAGTTATTCAAACATAATGTGGGAGATACAGTTACAGTTACTTACACTCGAAATGGAAAAGAAGGAAAAACAAATATTAAATTAACAGAACAAGTAGATTAAAGGAATTTTATTCCTTTTTTTTGTTGTCTGTGGTATAATGGCTTTGTCTATAGATAGAAGGTGAATCTATGAAAAAATGTGTAATTATTTGTAATCCAAAAAGCGGCAAAGGATTAAAAATCAATCAATTGGATCAGGTAACCGATTTATTGTTAGAATATGGTTATGACTCTCAAATTTTTTATACACAATATAAAAACCATGCGAAGGAAATTGTGGATTCTCTACCAAAGGTGGATTTATTGATTTCTATTGGAGGCGACGGTACTTTTAGCGAAGTTGTTAGCGCAAATGTAAAAAGAAAAGAACCTCTTTTACTTTCTCTTTTGCCTCAAGGGACTACAAATGATATTGCAGCTATGTATGGGTATAAAAATAATATGCTTACAAATTTGAAAAATGTATTGGAAGGAAAAGTAAAGAAAGTAGATATTTGCTCAATCAATGATCATGTATTTAGTTATTCTGCTTGTATTGGAAAATTTGCGAATATTCCTTATGAAACTCCAGCAAAATTAAAGAAGAAAGTTGGATATCTTGCTTACGTTTTATATGGAATTAAAAATATAATTAAAAAAGCTCGATTGTATGATATAGATTTTATTATTGATGGAAAAACGTATAGTGGAAAATATACTTTTGCGATCATTTCTAATGCTGATCGTATTGCAGGTATCAATAATGTATATAAGGATATTAAATTAGACGATGATCGTTTTGAAATTTTGTTATGTACATTAAAAAATAAATATCAAGTGTTACGAAGTATACGTTATTTAATTAAAGGAAAAATTAGCCAAGCTCCAGGATTTGAATTTTATCGCACCAATAAGATTACTATAAAATTTAACAATCCATTGGATAAAAATTGGTGTATTGATGGCGATGAATTGAAAGATTATAGGGATACTTTTGTGATTGAAAATAAATATAGGGTAAATATATTATTACCAGATATACATTTGAATCGATTGTTTAAATAAAAAAAATAACTAGTAGTTTAACATAGTTATTTTTTTGCCTTTTGTTTGAATAAAGCCTTCATCTTTTAGTTTTTTAATTTCCCTCATCATAGCAGATCGATCAATAGATAAATAATCCGCTAAGTCTGTATAGGATGAAGGTAAGTTAAAGGTTTTTGAAATTTTTTGTCTAGATAATTTTTCAAAGTAGCTTAGTAATTTGTCTCTTATTGATCTTTGTGTTAATACTTCGATTCTTTCGTTTTTTTCAATGATTTTCTTTGAAATCATATCCATCATGTTTTCTATAAATTTATCATGAAAGGGGCAATTCTTTTTACAACGAGTAATAATACTTTGATAATCTAAGGACATAATTTCACAATCTGTTTTTGCCATGGCAGCAATGTCACTACTTAAATTAGCTGAGAAGACTTCTCCGAAGATATCATTTTCATTTAATTCTTCAAGAATCGTCCTATTTCCATTATAGTCATAGCGAATTAAATCAACTGTACCTCTAAGTATGATATATATCATCCTAGTATTAATCAAGTTTGATACAATCGTTCGTTCTTTTTTGTAAGAAACTTTACGACATTGTAGACAATTTAACAATTTCTTTACATCTTGTTCGTCAATATAGTCGAAAATTGTATTTTTCCCCATAAAATAAGGCTCCTTTCCGTGTGTCATTTATTTATGTAATTCATTAATTTAATTATATTTTAATTTTGTTGCATTTGCAACAATTTTTTAAAAATAAATTAATTATAATGAATTTAATAGGAGAGGAGTTTAGACGTATGAAAGTAATTAAAAGAAACGGAAAAGAAGTATATTATGACAAATCAAAAATCGAGTTAGCAATATCAAAAGCTAATGCTGAAGTAGAACCAAAACAAAGAGCTACAAAAGCACAAATTACGAAAATTATTGATTATATTGAAGGACTTAATAAGAAAAGAATTCTTGTTGAAGATATTCAAGATATCATTGAACAAAAATTAATGGAATTCAAAAAATTTGAATTGGCTAAAACTTATATTGTTTATCGATACAATCGTGCTTTAGTAAGAAAGGCAAATACTACGGATGAATCAATTCTTAGCTTGATACGAAATGAAAATAAGGAATTGGAGTCAGAAAATTCAAATAAAGATGTTTGCTTGGCTTCTACGCAAAGAGATTATATGGCGGGTGAAGTATCAAAAGATATTACGAAAAGAATTTTGCTTCCTGAAAAAATTTCTAAGGCACATGAGGATGGAATTTTGCATTTTCATGATATGGATTACTTTATACAACCTATTTTCAATTGTTGTTTAGTTAATATTGGAGATATGTTAGATAATGGTACAGTTATGAATGGAAAAATGATTGAAAGTCCAAAATCTTTTCAGGTTGCATGTACAGTTACTACGCAAATTATTGCTGCTGTTGCTTCTAATCAATATGGAGGTCAATCTGTGGAAGTAAAGCATTTAGGTAAATATTTAAGAAAATCTCATGATAAATTTCTTAAGAAGATTAATGCAAAATATAAGGGTAAAGTGGATAAAAAAATAATTGATGAAATGGTTAAGGATCGAGTGAAAGAGGAACTTGCCGCAGGAGTTCAAACGATTCAATATCAAATCAATACTTTAATGACAACGAATGGTCAAGCTCCTTTTGTTACTTTGTTTTTAAATTTGGAGGAAGATGATCCTTACATAGAAGAAAATGCGATGATTATTGAAGAAATTATTAAGCAAAGATATGAAGGAATTAAGAACGAAAAAGGAGTTTATATTACTCCGGCTTTTCCAAAATTAGTTTATGTGCTTGATGAACATAACTGTTTAAAAGGTGGAAAATATGATTATTTAACCAAACTTGCTGTAAAATGTTCATCTAAACGTTTATATCCTGATTATATTTCTGCTAAAAAAATGAGAGAAAATTATGAAGGAAATGTATTTAGTCCAATGGGATGTAGAAGTTTTTTATCTCCTTGGAAAGATGAAAATGGTAATTACAAATTTGAGGGTAGATTTAATCAAGGAGTAGTTAGCTTAAATTTGCCTAGAATTGCTATAGATGCTAAGGGTGATGAAGAAAAATTTTGGAAGATATTTGAAGAAAGATTAGATCTATGTTATGAAGCTTTAATGTGTAGACATCATGCCTTACTTGGAACGTTATCAGACACTTCTCCAGTACATTGGCAATATGGAGCGATTGCTCGATTACAAAAAGGAGAAAAAATTGATAAATTGTTGAAGAATGGATATTCGACTTTATCTTTGGGGTATATAGGAATTTACGAAACGACAAAATTGATGAAAGGTGTTTCTCATACAGAACCCGAAGGAATGAAATTTGCTTTAAAAGTAATGAATCATATGAAAGATGCATGTGCTAAATGGAAAAAGGAAACAGGTTTAGGGTTTGCTTTGTATGGTACTCCAGCGGAATCTTTATGTTACCGTTTTGCAAGAATTGATAGAGATAAATATGGAATTATTAAAGATGTAACGGATAAGGGATATTATACAAATTCTTATCATGTAGATGTAAGGCAAAACATTGATGCATTTAAAAAATTTGAATTCGAAAGCCAATTTCAAAACATATCTACAGGTGGTGCAATTTCCTATGTTGAAATTCCTAATATGGCACATAACTTGGAAGCTATGGAAGAGGTTGTTAAATTTATTTATGATAATATTCAATATGCTGAATTTAATACGAAATCAGATTACTGTCATGTTTGTGGATGGGATGGAGAAATCATCATCAATGACAATTTAGAGTGGGAATGCCCTAACTGTGGAAATAAAGATAAAAACAAAATGAATGTTACAAGAAGAACTTGCGGTTATTTAGGAGAACATTTCTGGAATGAAGGAAAGACAAAAGAAATAGCAAGTAGAGTATTACATTTATAAGAGGTAGTTTATGTATTATGCAACAATAAAGAAATATGACATTGCAAATGGCCCTGGGGTTCGTGTGAGTTTATTTGTAAGTGGCTGTACACATCATTGTAAAAATTGTTTTAACTCTGAAGCTTGGGATTTTAAGTACGGACAAGAGTTTACAGAAGATACAATACAAGAGATCCTAAGGGCTTTGGATAAAGAATATATTAAAGGTTTGTCTCTGTTGGGAGGGGAACCTTTTGAACTTATAAATCAAGAGGGAATATTGCCTTTGATTATGGAAGTAAGAAAAAAATTTCCAAATAAATCCATTTGGGCTTATTCCGGTTATTTATATGATGAGTATTTGCTTCCTTTAAGTAAAAAAAATGAAACTACAAGAACAATTTTGGAAAATATAGATGTGTTAGTAGATGGAAAATTCGTAGAAGAGTTAAAAAATCCTCGATTACTATTTCGAGGGTCTGCAAATCAAAGAATTATCGATGTACCTGCATCATTAAAAAGTGGGGAAGTTGTTATTCATGAAAAGCAATTAAAGGAAAAGTTATAGGAGGTATTTATGGAAAAAATAAGAGGATTTGAGATTGCTAAAGGATTTGAAAATCAAAATATAAATCTTCCTGTTCGAAAGACCAATCGTTCAGCGGGTTATGATATTGAAGCTTGTGAGGATACAGTTATTGAACCATTTAAATCGGGAATGAAACCTACACTTGTAAAAACTGGATTAAAAGCTTATATGCCAGAAGATGAATATATGATGTTATGCAACCGAAGTTCTAATCCAGGAAAAAGAGGCTTAGTTATGGCTAACAGCGTTGGAATTATTGATGCAGATTATTATGGGAATATAGATAACGATGGACATTTTATGTTTAGTTTTTATAATTTTAAAGATGAGCCTGTTGTTATTAAAAAAGGTGATGCCATAGGACAAGCAATTTTTATGAAATATTTAGTCGTAGATAATGACAAAGCAAGTGGAATTCGAATGGGTGGTTTTGGTTCCACAGATAAAAAGTAATGATCTACTTTTTTATGTCAATTTTTTTGAAAGAGATAGGATATTATGTTATAGATCATAATGAAGATATTGAAATATATAGAATTTAAAAATATTTTTTAAATTAATTCATTTTGAAAAAGGAAAAGAAAACAATATCACATAATATTGTCATTTTATGAGTTTTGGGGATAGAAAATATGGAATATAATGAAGTAGTAAATCTTAGAAGAAGTATTCGAAAATATGAAAATAAAGATATCGATGATCTTTTCATTCAAAAAATTATCGAAAGTGCAATGAAGTCGCCTTCGGCTCATAACCTTCAGCCATGGAAGGTCATGATTACTAAAGGAAAGTTAAAAAATCAAATTGCTAATCTTTTAATTGAAAAATATCAAGTCTATGAGGATCCTTCTTTTATCGCAACAGCGAACACGATTAAAAATTGTAATGTTTTATTGTTAATTTTTTATGAACCTAAATCTAAAATACGAGATTTTGATATTCTTTCGCTAGGTTCTTTTGTTGAACATATCTGTTTAAAAGCCACAGATTTATCACTTGGTAGTTTGTGGATTGCCAATACCAATCATATAAGTGAGGAAATCTCTAAATTGGTCAATGTTGATTTGGAATGTATTTCTACTGTTGCTTTAGGATATAAAGAATTTTTACCAGATGAGCGTTCAAGGAAGAACTATAATGAAGTAGTAATTGAAGACAAATAAAAAGATTAATAGGAATTTTTTTCTTATAAAATTATAAGAGCAATCCCTATTAAATTTTTTTTATTTATGCTATAATTAGGGTATATTAGAATAGAGGAGGTTTATTATGAAGAAGAGTGTTTTATTTTTGATGAATGGATATGCTGTAGAACAAAAAGATTCTTATAGTCTTTATAATGAACAATTAACTCCTAATTTTGATTTGTATGCAAAGCATAATTTTTTTACAAAATTAGAAAATAATGCTTTAAATTATGTAGATGGATACAGAGAATTTAGTATAGGATCCAAAGGTAGTTTAAATTATACTTTTTTAAAAGAAGCAGCTCTTAATCGAACTTTGGTAAATGATGAAGAATTATTAGCAATGAAATCAAAGATAAATAATCCAGATACAAAATTACATATTTTCTTTTTTGCTAATTTGGAAAGTGATTTAGA
This sequence comes from uncultured Bacilli bacterium, assembly GCA_947627405.1. Taxonomy (GTDB): domain Bacteria; phylum Bacillota_I; class Bacilli_A; order RF39; family UBA660; genus CALVUP01. The sequence continues at coordinate 26,499 of CANQVY010000003.1, forward strand.
TATTTTAAGAGATTTTTTTGAAAATATAAAAGATCTACGAGTAAAAGAAATTTATGCACATTTGATTTGTACTTCTGACCATATGAAGGGATATAAAGATTTAAAAGGGATTATTACTAAATTTGGATATGGCTATGTACCTAAAATCCGAGTTGCTAGTGTAGTTGGGTCCAGTTTTATAGATGATAATGCTGATCCTCGTAGTATAGATGATTATGTTACTTCTTTGTTTTTTGGATATAGTGAATTATGGAGAGAGTCTGATCAAAAAATATCTAATTTAATTGCTACTAATGTAAAACCAAATCAGATAAAAACGTTTTGCATTAATAGTAGATATGAAATAGGAAATAATGACAATATATTAATTTTTAATTATGATAAAGTAAATTATATAAATTTTATGAATAGTTTATTGGACATTCCAGAAAAAATACGAAGAAGATATGAAAATACCCCTTATAATGTTTTTTCTTTATTTCCAACAGAAAATAAAAGGGTGAAATCTGTATTTGCAAATAAAACATCCGAAATATCACTTGATACGCATTTGCAAAATCTTTATACGAAAGCTGCTATTATTGATACGCGGGAACGATTAAACACGATTAACTATTGTTGTTGTGGGTTTAAAAACAGAGTGAGTGAGCATATAGATTACTATGATTCGAGTAATGGAATTTTATATAACACCTCTTACTTGACTGAAGTTATCAATAATAGCAAATATGGATTGATTATATTAAATTATAATATGGATCGATTTTCTAATATAAAAGATCTTCGCGAGGAATTTTTAAAAGTAGATCAAATATTAAGTTTTATTTACCGATATTGTAAAGATAATAATTATACCTTGTTTGTTTCTTCATTATATGGCATTCAAAGAAAAATGCTAGACAATTATGGAAATGAAATTTATTTAAATTTAACTTCTAAAGTACCTTTAATTATTATTGATAATCAATTGAATGCAAACAGAAAAAAATTAACATTAAATCCTTTTGGAAATCTTTATGATTTATCAAAAACAATTTATAAAAATATAAATAATGCTTATTCAGTAGATTCTTTATTGCGAGAGAAGCAAAGCATATTTTCTTTGTTTTTTAAAAAGAAAAAGTAATAATTTGTTTTCTGTGATATAATAATATTGATAGGAGGAATTTATGAATAGATTTTTACAAAGAGTAATTGCATATGTGGTGGATATTTTAGTTGTAAGTATATTTGCAACTTGTATATCTAATGTTCGTGTTATTAATTTTCAATTTAAGGATTATAATAAAGTTTATGATTCTTATTTGAAAGAAAATGAAGAATATAAAGGTTTTGTTAAAAAAATTAAGGAATGTTACAAGGATAAAAAAATATCTGAAAAAGAAGTGGAAAGCTTAGAAAAAGAATATAAAGAGTATTCTAGTTTAGTAAAAGCAAAATATGAAGATAATAAAATCTCGGAAAAAGAATACAATCGTATTTTAAGTCAAGCAGAAGATCAATATGAGGATTCTTATAAAGATTATTATTATCAAATCAAGAAATATTCTATTGTTACAAATTTAATATATGTAGCTGTTATTTTATTGTATTTTGTTGGATTCCAAGCCTTAACAGGGCAGACATTAGGAAAAAAATTAATGAAGTTAAAAGTTGCTAGTACTAAAGGCGATGGTAAAGTCAAGCCAATGCAATATTTTATTCGAGCTTTGATTTTATATAATACTATTTTCTATTTCATTGAAATTCTTGTAGTTTTAAGCGCCACCAAAAATATTGGATATAATATTTTATATGGTGTTGGATTGTTACAAAATGTAATTGAATGGATTATATTGTTTATGATTGCTATGAACCAAGATGGTAGAGGATTACATGATTATTTAGCGTCTACGATTGTAATAGGTGTAAATGAGGAATACAATCATGTAAAGAGCAATATTAAAGATGCAGCTTATGAAGAAGTAAAACATAAGGATGCGACTGTAGAAGAAGTAACTAAGGTAGAGACAGGAATACAAAGTAAAGAAGAAAAAAAGAGCACAGCAAAGAAAACCATACAGAAAAAGAAGTCTTCTTCAAAAAACAAAAAATCTACAAAGAAAATAGAGAAAGAATCCAAGTGAAGTGATATGATAAAAGTAGACAGATTCAAAAAAAGAATCAGTCTACTTTTTTTGATACAATAAAATAGAAAGGA
>CANQVY010000004.1 GCA_947627405.1 uncultured Bacilli bacterium
ATACGACTTATACTGTTGCTCGTGGAGATACATTGTACTCCATTGCTAAAAAATTTAATACTTCCGTAGATGCTATTAAGTCTTTAAATAATCTTTCTTCAAATACTTTAAGTATTGGCCAAGTTTTATATATTCCATCAAACAATATTCAAAATTATACGACTTATACTGTTGCTCGTGGAGATACATTGTACTCCATTGCTAAAAAATTTAATACTTCCGTAGATGCTATTCAATTTTTAAATAATCTTTCTTCAAATACTTTAAGTATTGGCCAAATTTTAAAAATACCTAATTAATTCATAATAGGTATTTTTATCATTCAATCAAAAAATTTTATTTAAGGGTCTTTCTTTTTTTATTTTCTAATGTTATTTGAATAAAATCACCTTGTTTTGAATCCTGTATTTTCATATCAGGTATATGATATTTCATTCGTTCAATTAAGTGAAATAATCCTTCTGTTTTTGCTTGATGAATAAAATCTTGTTTTCCTACAATATGATCATACCATAGCTTATCTTGTTCATATTTCTTTTTCTGCCATATTCGATTCTCCTAAATATTAAATTTTCTGATTTTAATATAAACTCTTTGTTTGAATTTCCTCATATTTTAACATAAGACAATAAAAAAAAAGCAAGAAACCTTGCTTACTTTCAATTCTTAGGCCCCTTGATTTTTATTTTTTCTTCAATTTTTTTATCATTTCCTAATATGATTGTATCTTTATCTACAACAATTACTCCATATCTACTTTTAAACTGATAAACCGAATTCGTACAATTTTTCTTTTCTAAATAATTTTTTAAATTTTCATAATCTACATAGCAAGCCAATCCTGGAACAAGTAAGGAATAAAAATTTCGATAAAATTCATTTGCGTCAAGTGTATCTATTATTTCCTGTACATCCGTGCCTGGCGAAATATGCATTAGAAAAATTCTATTCTTATCTATAGCTACTAATCCACAGCAAGTAACAATTCCATAGGTTATCAATATTTCTTGTTGATTTTTTACATAAAAATCATCCATTGCAAGAGTAATGACTTTTCTTTCTTTTGGATAATGATAGATATAATGATCTAAACCATTTTGAATTGTTGTTGCTGCTTTTATTTCTCCGAAAGTTCCTTTTAATTTTTTACGATATGAACATAAATTAGAAAATTGAAGTAAATTTACATGACCGTTTTGTAGATTTAATTTCATAAAGAACTGCTCCTTAATAAGTTATAAATTCACTCCCAAATCTATTCTTTTTATTTATATTAATTCTATCCTATCAATTATAAAACGATTTCTATTTCAATATTTTTATCCACGTATTCACTAAATACTTTTTCATCTTCTTTTGTCCCTATAACCATATTATAGTGAATTGGTATTGCCTTTTTAGGTTTTATCTTATTAACAAATTCTGCGGCTTCTTTTGCATCCATTGTGTAAGTTCCTCCTATTGGTATAAATGCAACATCACATTTTATATTTTCATTTTCCTCTAATGCATCTGTATCTCCCGGAATATAATATTTAATTTTTTCTATAGTGATCAAATAACCTAGCCAATTATTTTGTTTTGGATGAAAACTTTTTTCTTTATTGTAAGCTCTTAATGTTCTAAAATGAAATGTATCTATACTATATTCTTTATTAGGTTCTACAAGTAAAATTTGTTCATCTTGAAAACCTATTTCTTGACAAATAGGTTTTATATCTTTTGGTCCAATGATCCTTGTAGAATCTTTTTTAATATTTTTTATTGTCTCTTGATCAAAATGATCCCAATGGGTATGTGTTATAAATATATAATCTGCATCGTGAATTGCTTTTATTTGAATTGGATCAAAATAAATGGTGGTTTTTCCCTTTACTTTAATGCTGCTTTGTGCGTTAACGATAATCATTGTTAGTCTCCTTAAAATATAATGTTTTCACCTTTTAACTTTTATTCATCAATGTTAATGATCTCATATGATCTTGTTCCAATGCCGAGTCTTTCTGCTTCTTCTACAGTATGTATTGCATGTTTTTCATTCATTCTATTAACTAGGGATTTTTTTCCTATATCCATAGAATTTATGATTTGATCATAACAGCATTGATCAATAGCTACTGGATCCAAAGATGCAAAAATACCAATATCTTGCATTTCAGGGTCCGCAGGATTTGAATCACAATCACAATCAATAGAAATATTATTTGCTACATTGATATAGGCCATGTTTTCTTGACCAAAAAAAGTAACAATTGATTTATCAGCCTCAGCCATACTTTCTAAAAATCCATCTTGATCCCCTACATGATTCCACATTTCATCAGGATCTTTAGTAATACCAACTGAATGAATCCAAGCTTTTCCATTACGAGATGCAACGCCAATACTCATATTTTTTAAAGCTCCTCCAAATCCTCCCATAGCATGTCCTTTAAAATGTGATAGCATCAACATAGAATCATAATTCTTTAAATGTGTTCCAACATAATTTTTACCATTTAAATGCTTGCCACCCTCAAAATGAATTTCCATTTCTCCATCTTCATCCATAATATCGCAAGGGGCAATATCCATGAATCCATGATCTTTGATTGCTTTCCAGTGGTTCTTTGCATCAAATCGTTTTCCTCTATATGCGGTACAACACTCAACAATAGTCCCATTTAATTTTTTTACTAAACCCTTTATTAAATTCGGATTTAAAAAATTATGTCCTCCTGGTTCTCCTGTTGATATTTTTACTGCAACTTTCCCTTGTAGTTCAGTATTTAATGCTTCGTAAATTTTTATTAACCCTTCATTACTGATATCTTTTGTAAAATATACTTTTGCTTTTTCCATGATTTCATCCCTCCTCTTTTCTTTTTAAATATCTATATTTAGTATACCATATATAAAATATAATATTAACCCTATATTTTATTTGTTTTTTTCGGCAGGATTCACATGTATCATACAATGTTTTATTTCTTTTATTTTTTTTTCCAACTCACCATGTATTTCTTCAGCAATTTTATGTGATTCTTCCAATGTCATTGTTTTATCTAATGCTATTTCACAATCAACATAGATTTTAGGACCAAATAATCTTGTTTTTAGCATATCAATATTTATTACGTTTTTATTACTATATATAATTTTTCGCATTTTTTGTTCCATTTTTGGATTACAAGATTTATCAATCATTTTATTCATTGCGTCTTTAAATATGTCAAGAGAAACTTTAATGATGAATAATGCAATTATAACACTGGCTAAACTATCTAAAAATTTCACTCCACACATTGAACCTATAATTCCAAATAATGCTCCAATACTACTTAACGCATCACTTCTATGATGCCATGCATCTGCTTTTAAGGCATCACTTTTTAACTTTTTAGCAAATTTCATTGTATACCAATACATTAATTCTTTTATTACAATGGATACTATGGCAATGATTAATGAAAAAAAATTAGGTAAATAGTGTATATACCGATGATGAAGAATATCATCTATTCCATGATATCCTATGAAAATACTTACTAAAAATAGCATATATGAAAGTAGTAGTGCAGCAATACATTCAAATTTTTCATGTCCATAAGGATGTTCACGATCACTCTTTTTTGAAGCCATTTTTACACCAATGATCACAATAATTGTTGATAATACATCGCTAAGTGAATGAATGGCATCACTAATCATAGCCTTTGATTTCCCAAGCCAACCGGCCATTAGTTTCAAAACGGATAACAAGGTGTTGCTGAATATAGTCACGTATGAAACTTTTATTATTATTTTTTCTCGATTCATATTTTTTCCCTCTTTATATTGTATGTATAATTCTTACAATAAATAAAAAATCTATAAAATAGATTTTTTATTTCTTATTATTCTATCTTCTAGACCAAGAATTTGGTAATTTAATTAATGTTTTTGCCCCTAGAAATCCATTATTAAATTTTTTCTTAATATATTTTGTCCATTTTCCCCAAGTAGAACAATTTTTGTCTGTAGCATCATAAAGCCTACAATCAGCAACTTCTAGATGCAAATGTGTTCCAAAAGCATATCCAGTATGCCCCATATATCCTATATATGTATTTGGAGTTACTTTCATTCCTACATAGATATTCGGACTATAAGAACTTAAGTGGCAATAGAAAGATGTCCATTTTTTTCCATTCATATCTGTATGATAAATAATTACAATTAATGCTCCATATATATCTGTTGTTATGGCAGAAATTGTTCCAGATGCTATAGGATAAATTTTTTCACCTGTACCTTTGGAACTCCATATATCTGTTCCATAATGGAACCCATCAATATTAATTTCCGACCAACCAACAGTTTGTGATATATTTCCTCGTACTGTCGGCCTATACCATCCAGCTACTACATTTTCTTTAGCACAATCAATTCCAATTCTATCGCTAGCTTTACATCCTTGTTTCCTATAATAATTTACTTGATCTTGATAAATTTTTAATTGATCAGAAGCCCGAACAGATCCTTCTTGCAATTCAACAACCTGACCTTCTAGCGTTTTAATTTGAGCTTTCAAGTTTACTTGTTTTTGTTTTAATTGTTGTGTTTTTTTATTTAAACTTTTTTCTCTTTTCTTATTTTTTTCGATCAAAGCTTCTAATTCTTTAGTTACTTTTTCATTATGTTCAGTAAGTTGTTCCACTACGGAAACTCTATAAATTAAATCTGTAATAGAATCTGCTCCAAATATATATTCTAAATATGTATTTTCCCCTTGAGCAATTTGATAATATTCAAAAAGTTGTTTCGTTTCTAAACTCTTTTTTTTAATTTCTTTATTGCTTTCTTCAATTTCTTCTTTTAAATCTATTATTTCATTCGATATATCTTTAATTTCTTGTTGGGCCGCTGTAATTGCATTTTGTGCAGCAGCAATTTCTCCTTCTGTTTTATTAATAGATGCATTTGCATCGTTTATTTCTTTCTGGTATTGATTTACTTTATCGATATATTGCTGCAATGTTGTTGCACTAACACTTATCGGTAGTAATAGAGTAGAAAGGCTAACAACAATCATGACCCATAGAATATTTTTTTTCATTATACTTTCAAATACTTTCTAACTGCTCTGGCACTACCTACCATACCAACAAGCATTCCAATTACTAATACAATTAGTGAAGACAAGTATACAAATGGTTCAGGTTGAAGTAATTTAATTAAATTCGAATATAATACACCACCTAAATAATTATATAATGCCGTATATCCATAAATAATGACTATAATTGGTATAATGGAACCAATAAATCCCAATATTAATCCTTCAATTAGAAAAGGCACTTTTATAGATGTGTTAGAAGCTCCAACCAATCGCATAATGGAAATTTCTCTTTTTCTAGAGAAAATTGTTAATTTGATTGTATTGATAATCAAAAAGATCGTTACTACAATTAAAGCAATTACAACAATTACAGCTGCTTTTTGAACCATAGTAAATGCAGATATTAAGTTATCAACCATTTCTTCCCCATATTTTACTACGGCCACTTTATCCATTTTTCGAATTTGTTCTGCTGTAGATTCAATTTTTTCGATGTCTTTTACTTTTGCTTGAAATGAATCTTTCAACGGATTATCTTTTTCATCCCAAGTAGACATTGTCCCTTTGAAAAATTCTGATTCCTGCATCATTTCATTTTTTGATGTTGTTTTAGATTTAAATTTTAATTCATCAATATTTTCTAGTTTATTTATATTCTCAGTTAATGTAGATATTTGACTTTCTGTTACATCAGCATCTAAAAATATAACCATGGTAACATCCTGTTCTATTTCTGTTGTAAAATTTTTTAAGTTAAAGGATGCAATTATTGAAATTCCAACAATAATTAAAGTAATTGTTATACACGTGATGGATGCTAAAGATAATGAAAAATTTCTAAATACACTTTTAAACGCATCACGTATATGTCTTTTTAACATTCTAAATAGCTTCACTGCAGTAGCCCCCTTTCTCTATATCTTTAACTAATCTTCCATCTTTTAGAGCTACTACTCTCTTTTTCATTTTATTGACTATATCCTTATCATGCGTAGCCATTATTATCGTTGTTCCCATCTCTTTATTAATAGCATCTAAAATTTCCATAATTTCTTTACTTCTTTCTGGATCCAAGTTACCTGTTGGTTCATCACACAATAATAATTTTGGATTGTTTACAATGGCTCTTGCTATAGCTACTCTTTGTTGCTCCCCTCCAGAAAGTTGATCAGGATAGTTATGAACTTTGCTCTTCAATCCTACCATTTCTATAGCCTTTAATGTTTTTCTTCTAATCTCTTCTTTTTTTGCACCAATTGTTTCTAGGGCAAATGCAACATTCTCATATACATTTTGTTTTGGTAATAATCTATAATCTTGAAATACAATTCCAAGTTTTCGTCTTAATACATAGACTTTACTATTTCTTAATTTAGCAACATTTACTCCACCAACTATAATCTCTCCTAAAGTTGGTTTTTCTTCACGATACAGCATTTTAATTAAAGTGCTTTTTCCACTACCACTTCCACCAATTATAAAAACGAAATCCCCTTTTTTGATAGAAAGGTTTAAATTATTGATTGCAGTTACTCCGTTTTTATATTGTTTTTTCACATTATTTATTCTTATTAGATCCATTTTTACCACCTTACTATAACATTATAACATATATTTACAATTTTTTTACTTCCAATTTTATCTAATATGTTATTTTTGCGTCATAGCTGTTTCTAATTAGAAAGAAAGCTTGTTGATCTATCTCTTTTATAAATTTTTTTAGAGCATAGTATTCTTCTGTTTTAATCGCTGTTATAATTAAAAATTTTTTATTTGTTGTTTCTATTTTTGTATAAGTTCTTTTTAATTTTTGCACAATATAATTTTCAACCAAATCATTTTCTTTAGTAATAATTTCAAAACATTTATATTTAGAACGGTTTAATATGAATCTATCTACTACATAACTATTGATATAAAGAATAATCACTGCATACAAAATATTATTTAAACTAATAGTTAGTCCACCTATAACTACAATTATTGTATTCATAATAAACATGCTTTTGCTATAAGAAATCTTATAATATTTATATAAGATATTACTTAAAATATTAATTCCTCCATTGTTAAATTCAAGTTTGATTATCATGCCATTCGTAATTCCACTTATAATTCCAATATAAATAGAAGCAAGTAACAAATCATTTATATTTAGCGATATAAATCTGGCAATAGGATAAGAAAATTTAACGAAAAGGGGATAAAAAATAGAAGCATAAATACTACTAATCGTTTGTTCTTTATCCAAAAATAGAAAACTTAAAAGTAAGAAAAAAAGAGAAAGAATGATTAATGTAATAAAAGGACGTATTTTAAAAATGGTTTCAAACAATACAGCTACTCCATTATTCCCACCTAAAACTATTTTTAAGGGTAAAATCAAAATATTAAAAGAAAGTGCAGCAACAAATAAAGCAATTGTTAACTTTATATATCGAATGATCCCCTTTTTCTGTTTTTTAAACATTATTCAGCACCTAACACTTCATAAGCATCTGTTACAATAAAAAATGCGTCTTTATCAATTTCTAATATAGCTTCTTTTAATTTGAAATATTCTTTTGTTGGAATAATACACATAATTACATTTTGTTTTTTCTTACTGTATCCACCAATGCCTTCTAAAATAGTTAAAGTATGTTTTAAATATTTCAAAATATATTCCTTTACTCCTTTTTCTTCATCTGTAATAATATAAAACGCTTTACTATCTGATATACCAAGAACCACCTTATCCGTCAAAACACTTGTAATGTATAACACAATTAATGCATATAAAAATTTTGTTGGTCCAAACACAAATATACCTGCCGTTAAAATAATTCCATCAGTAAAGACCAGTGCTTTTCCTAAACTCATTTTTCCATATTTTGATACGATTTGATTTAAAATATCTGTTCCTCCTGTTGTATATCCAGCCCTAAAAATAAGTCCACTGCCAAAACCATAAATAACCGCAGCAAATAACATCACTAATAATAAATCGGTTTTATCAAAATGCAAAAAAAGAGTAAAATGAGCTGTTAATTTAACAAAGATTGGATATAGAATAGTACCCAATAACGAATTAAATGTTCTTTCTTTGCCAAGAAATAAATAACTTATAATTAACAAAAGAATTGATAAAATGGTAATTACCAATGACGGATCTATTCCAAAAAAATGATTTATAATTATAGAAATGCCACTTACCCCACCAAAAACAATATCATTTGGAAGAAAAAAACAATTAAAACTCACCGCAATTAAAAATACACCTATAATTAATTCAATATATCTTCGTATTTTGTATTTTTGATTTATTCTTTGAAAAAACGCATCATCGATTTTTATTTTTTTTCTTCCAAATTTAAACATATCATTCGATCCCCTTTAAGTACTTCTCAATAAAATCATCTAGATTTCCATCCAAAACTTTATCTACATTGCTTGTTTCATAGTTTGTCCTATGGTCTTTAATCAAGGAGTAAGGATGAAGAATATAACTTCTTATTTGCGAACCAAACTCTATATTACTTAGAATTCCTTTAACATTTTGTAATTTCTCATTTTGCTTTTCAATTTCCAATAATTTTAATTTTCCTTTTAATATAGAAAGAGCTGTTTCTTTATTTTTTATTTGACTTCTTTCGTTTTGACAAGTTACCACAATCTTTGATGGTAAATGGGTAATACGTACTGCACTATCAGTGGTATTTACTCCCTGTCCTCCACATCCAGATGATCTGTAAACATCAATTTTTAGATCTTTTTCATCAATTTCAATATTAATCGTATTATCAAATTCAGGAGTTACATCAATAGAGGCAAAAGAGGTATGTCTTTTGTTATTGGCATCAAAAGGAGAAAGTCTCACTAAACGATGTACCCCTTTCTCACATTTTAAATAGCCATAGGCATAAGGACCAATTACTCGCATGGTCGCAGATTTTATTCCTACTTCGTCTCCTTCTTGAAAATCAAGAAGTTCTACTTTGTACCCTTTTTTTTCAAAATAGCGATTATACATTCGATAAAGCATCATTGCCCAATCACAAGCTTCTGTACCACCAGCACCTGAATGTACTTCAAAAATGCAATTGTTTTGATCATACTCTTGATTTAAAAGAAGTAAGACCTCTAATGACTCAATATGTTTTTCTAAGGTCTCTAAATCCAATTCTTCTAAAAAAGCCTCATCTTCTTTGGCAAGCTCAAAGAAATCATTATTATCTTGGAATTCTTTTTTTACGACTTCTAATTTTTCTGTTATATTTTTTAATTCCTTAATCTCTTTTATAACTTGCTCACTTTTTTCTTTATTATTCCAAAAATTGGGATCATTTTGTTCTTTTTCTAAATCTTGAATTCTTTTTAATTTATTGTCTACGTCAAAGTGACCTCCATAAATCTACGATTCTTTTATTACATTGTTCTAATGTTTTCTTAATTTCATATTTTTCCATTTTATCACCTACAATTTTTTTATAAGATTTTCTTTTTTATATTCCATCTTATTTTATCATATGAAATGGAATCGAACAACTTTAATATTGATCATATATATATTTCTACAAAGGAAAAGAATTGTCATTCAACTAAATGGCAATTCTTGTATAACTCATGATTCTTTATGCATTTTTCTTTCTAATTTTTATTATAATTCCAATAGAAACGATAGATAGACAAAGAGCCGCAATATAGAAAACTATATTATCTTTAGTATTTGGATTTTTTACATTTTCGTTATTCGTTTCTTGTGAAATATCAATAATAAATTTTCCATTTCCATCGGATAATAAACCAGCTTGCTCGGCTCCAGAAACAGTTATATTTTCACTATCACCATCTAGTTGTACTACCGTTTGATTTCCTTTTTGACCCGTCATCTTAACACTCGAACCTTCTTCAAAGCTTAATGAAGCACTTCCATTTTTTGGATCAACATTGATTCCATACCATGATTTTTCACCGATTGTCAAATCCAAATCTCCCATTACTTTAACAGAAGAATTATTAATTATAATAGGGGCTCCACCAATTGTTTTTGTATTATCAACTTTTAAATCTTCTAATAAAACATTTTCAGAATCAAATACATTAATACCATGTTTATTTTTATCTGTTGTTACTATTGAACCATTTTTTACTGTGACATTTGATGCGTTTAATACTTGAAGAAGATGTGCATCATTATTGTTTTCCCATGAATTCGTAAACTTATCAGAAGCGGTTAAAGTATTTCCATTTAAATCAAGAATAATATTATTTTTTGTAATATTTAGCATTTTATCCACAGCAACATTTTTCGTTAAAACAACTGTAGTATTTTCTGGCAAGTTATCCATAAATACTTGTTCTGTTAAATTAATCTTATCATCTACCAATAATTTAAAATTAGAATTGTCAAGTGTAATGCCATCAATTACATTTATTAATGGGCGCCAAGCATATCCAAGATCTTTATCGCTATATCCTGCATAAGTATTGTCCGTAAAATCAATTGTAACATTTTTGGTAGTTAATGTTCCTTCTTTCGAATAATTAGCACTTATCCAAGAATATAATTTCACATTTTCAATAGTAGCATTACCAATATCTCCATCGCTTTGGGAATTTAAAATAATCGATCCACTTCCATTTTTATCAACTTTTACTAAATCAATATTTTTTAATGTAACATTTTTCCCCATTACTTCGATTGCTTTATTTTGCTCTTTTTTACTTTTAATTTTTATACCATCAATGGTAACATTATCTCCCCATACAGAAATAAAATCCTGAGAGGCCCAGTTTACATTTTCACTTGAAACATCACTAGTAATAGTAACATCTCCACCTACGCCTTGAATAGTAATGTTATTCTTATAGATTGGGAAATACCAATTTCCTTGCCCACCTAATTGTTGAGAACTATATTTTTGAAGATCACTTGCAGTAAGTGTGTATGTTCCAGCCTGAATTTCCCATATTTGATCATCCATTTGATTTGCAATTGCATTCGCAAGATCTTCATGATTTTTAATTGTAACTTTGCTCTCAGCAAATACATTTTCTTGCATTAAAATACATATAAACATAAAAGTCCCAAGAAATACTCCTAAAAATTTTATTTTACTTTTCACTTTTCCTTCACCTTCCCATCATATTTATACCTTAATTATCACACACTTATTCAAAAAAGTAAATATACTTTAATATCCTTTTTACACCAAAATTTGTCAAATCCACAAGCTTTGATTTTTGACCATATGTAATATATCTCTTATATTTTACTCCCCTATAAATTGTAATTTCCTTTATTTATATATTGACTTAACGCTAATGGCATATATCTTGGTCCTCTAATTGCATTGATTCCAAAATCTTTTAATTTACTAAATGATAATTTTCCTTTTTTATATCTTGTTATTAAATCCAGTTGCATAACTCTTTGCATTTTTACATTTTCATCCTTATATTCATAGGGAATATTTATTTCTATTACTTTGAATTTATACATAATTGATGAATAAGGTGCTGCAACATATAAATAAACAATATCATTTATTTTAATATTTGCACTTTGCTTCCATATTATTTTTTTATTTTCTTTTAGTGCTTTTTCTATATCAAAATATTTTGGATTTGCAGGTATTATCCATTCATTAGAACTATTTTTATTTAAAACTGTATATGAATAACTTTTTTCCATTAATTTCAATATCTTTTCATCCGATATACTATTATTTAATATAATAGTAATCCAGCTTTTCTTATTCATATGATAGGCAGGATAAAATCCATCTAATTTCAATAAATCTTCTACCTCACTTGGTTCTAATTTTATATTAATTATTTCTACTTCACCAGTAGAATTTTCATCTAATTTGCTTTTATCAAGATTCATTATTATACCATACCACTTTTTGCTCTCTTTATTTCTAAAAGTAGCATATCCAGGAAACTTTTCCCATTCAAATTCTGGATCATCTCCATATTTTTCTTTTATTGCTTGTGCTATTCTATTTGATTGTTCATATATAAAAGATTCTTTAGTAAAACAATTGTTTCTAATATCTTTTAATAAATTTTCAAATTCTTCTTTTACCTGACTTGCAAAAGAACCCATACTTCCTTCTACACGAAAGTTGGTATATTCTGCATCAAAAAACAAATCAAAAATTTTACCTTTAACTATACCATCTTCTTGTATTTCAATATCAACTCTAAAATTATTATTCATAATATTTTTGGAATATTTATACAAAGATTTATCTTTTTTAAATCCATATTCAGATATTTTATCAAAATCGATCTTTGTTCTTTTGAATACTTCTTCTTCGATAGTCATTTTACTGCCTCCTGAAAATTACTATTTTTCTTATTGAATATTATACTACTTTTCTAAGTTCTGTACTATTATTTAATAATTCTAATGGCAAAATTCACTGAATTGATAAACTTTTCCCCTTTATAACGTTTATTTTTCATTATCTTCTCATCTAACTTTAATAAAAGAAACAATAAAAAATGCCAACATTTATGTTGGCATGATGATTTATAATGAAAATTTCTTTATTTCGTAGGATTAAGCTATTATCTTTATTTAAATCATAATACTCAATTATTCTTTTAATTTTTGAATCCATAGCAGAATATGGGAATATTCTAACTAAATATTTACCAATGATATAATTTTTTTAGCAAATCTCTCTATGTTTTTTAATATTACTAAATTCTTTTTTTAATAAAATAACTCCAGTAATAAATGACAAAACATCTGCAAGAATAGCACTCCATAACATTGTTACAACGCTATGACTTAATGTTGCAATCAATATAATTGCAGGAACAAAAAAAATGACGTCTCTAGTAAGAGCAAGGATAGTTGATTTAAAACTTGATCCCATTGATTGCAACAAAATTGACATTGATTTAATCAAACAAGTAAAAGCTATACCACCCAAGAATATTCTTAAACAGTAATTTGCAAATTCCATATATTCTTTAGAATTTCCGCTACCAAATATATTAATAATAAATGATGGACATATTTCAAATACAAATAATGCAAATAATCCTATAATAAAATTTGTTATTAAAATATATTTAACTGCTTCTTTTACTCTTTTCATATTACCAGCACCCATATTATAACCAATTATTGGCATGCCACCTAATGATACACCGATAACAATAGATAGAACAATTCCAAATACTTTCATACATATTCCAATAACCGCAAGTGGTGTTACAACTCCATAATCTACGCCCGAACTAGCCATTGTCATATATCCATATTTTTCTACCAAATTATTAGCAACTGCTATTATAATTACAATAGCAAGCTGTGTTATTAAAGAAGCAAGCCCTAAAGATATAATTTTTGCACATATTTGCTTGTCTAATTTAAGTGATGCCTTATTTATCTTAAATGATTTTGATTTTCTAAAATAAAGAATGCTTATTATAAATGTTAAGATTTGACCAATTATTGTTGCAATGGCTGCTCCTTTAACACTCATATGAAATGCAAATATAAATATAGGATCTAAAATGATATTAGAAATAGCTCCCACGATTGTTGCAAGCATTGCATATTTAGGACTACCATCACTTCTTATTGAGGCGTTTAAACCTTGACCAATAATATAAAAAGGTAATCCATAACAAATTATCCTTATATATTCACTTGCATAATTATAACATTCTATTTCTTTAGGATTCCCTCCAAATAAACATAATATTTGTTTATTAAAAACTAATCCTATTATTGTTAATATAGCAGATACTATAATAAGTAAAACGAATCCATTCCCTATTGACTTATTTGTTCTTACTTCATCTTTAGCACCTAAAGATAAATTAAATAATGATGCCGCTCCGTCTCCTATTAGCAATGCGAATGCAAGAGAAATAACGGTAAATGGATAAACAATATTTGTCGCTGCATTACCAAAAGCACCAGCATCACTCCAACCTATAAATATTTGATCGACAATATTATATAGTGCTGCCACAATCATACTAATTACACATGGTATAGCAAATTTTTTAATTAATTTAGAAATTTTTTCATTTTCTAAATCTAAATTCTTCATAAATATACCTCCATTCCAATGTTTTGAGCATAAAAATACGTAAGTCCTTATACAATTGGACTTACGCATAATTGCTACTCATTGTGATTTGTTGACTTAATATTTTTCTCAACGAAATTAATTATACCATAATTTTATTTTTTTTATAAGGATAATTTTTTGGGGAATTAAAACAAATTAGTTTTAACCGATTAGCTAACAAAGTAAATAATTAAATCCCATATAGTAGGTATGGTATAAATACAATGCTATAAAACTCGTCACAGAAACCATTATTCCTACAGTAGCACATATTACTGTGGTTTCAAGATGAATGGAATTTGTTTTTTTTGCTATCAAAATTTTTACAGTCCATTTAAAAAAAGGTTGTCCAAACAATATGATATTCTATATCATATTATACATAACTTGCTTTTCTCACACCGATTTTCCTCTTTTGGTTTCTATTATTGCATCTTCTTTTGACAACGACAATAAATAATCTCTAAACCCTTAACGATTTTTGTGATAAAGCCAAAATATAGAAATTAATTTTCAGTTTTATCTACTATGATTAAAGGAACAAAAATTTCATCATCTGTATAGCCAGCATGTTGAGAAAATAGCACATCGTCTCCATCGGTTATCAAACATTTATTAGAATTTGCTACGGCTATAAAATCACCTATTGCATCATCAAATAATTCATTTGGTGTGCCATCTCCAAAAATTTTACTTTCTAATATTTCAGATTTATTATAAATTTTAAAATAATTTCCAAAAAATTCATTGAATTTATCAACAAAAATATTCAAATACTCTTTCTTTACCTTAAAAGAAACTGCCCTTTGTTCAATTGACGTAGTTCTTTCTAACATATTTAATAACTCGGGATAATCATTTAAAAATATATTATCAACTTTTATATGACCATGATCTGCTACAATTATAACTAAAGAATTTTTTAACTTCTCACAAAAATTCGATACTTTTATATCTCGCTCTTTTATAAGATTTTTAACCGTTTCATTATCAGCACCCAATTTGTGCATAGTATGATCTGGTTCATCATCATATACATATAAAAATTTTTTCCCTTGAATTTTTGTTTCTTCCATTACAAGATTCAACATATTATCCAAATTGGAATATATAATTGCATTTCCTGATTTGAAAGGAAAAAATTCCTTTGCATGATATATTCCTGCTTCTTCAATTTCATCTGTTATAGTGGTATTAACTAATTTGTTCTTTACATCTAAAAATTCTTTACATGTTATTTTTTTACCTTTTTCACAATTTAAAAACAAAGTTATCGTTTTATCTATTGGCTTTATATATGTATTCCAACCAAGCCAACCATGCTCAATAGGATTTAAACCTGTCCTAATGGATGTTGTTGCAGCTGTTGTAGTTGCTGGAAAAACTGTAGTTATTTCTTTATATTGATTTTTTCTAAAAAATGAATTTTTATCTAATGTTTTATCTAATATTCTTGAACCCATTCCATCAAAAAGCATAATGATGACATTATCAGGTTGTTTTTTTTCTAATATTTTATCAATATAGTCTATTGGTTTGTGTTCATAGCCCAAACCAAAATATTTTCTAACAGAGCATGCTAAATTTGTTAAACATTCATCATAATTGTTCTTAACTTTCATAATAGAAAACACCTCATTTTATTATTTTATATTAATATTTTATTTTTAATTAGTCAAATTTTTAATTTTATCAGCTTTATAAAAAAAAGTATTACACTTTTTTTTATATTTGCTATAATTTAATTGTTTATAATAATTTTTTTATATAAATAGATATAATTTATTATATGGATGGTGATTTAATGAGAAAATTAAATATTGTTATTTTTTCTTCAGGTATTAGCGAAAAATCAGGTACTTTAAATAATATTATTAAAGGTTTAAAAAATAAAAACTATAATTGTTTCTGTTGGAGGGATTTGTTTAAAGATGCAAATAATAGTGATAATATAGCTTTGCTTCCAATCCTTATAAAAAAAATCCCAACATTTGATTTTGCTGTTTTAATATGCGAAGGGCATGATACAACTACCATTTTTAGAGAAAACCAATATATCTCTGTTCCATCTATGAGAGATAATGTCTTATTTGAAATAGGATTATGTTCAATGGCATTAGGTCTTCCACGTGTTATACTTTTAACTGATGATATAGTCCATTTGCCTGATGATTTAACTGGCGTTAATGGTAAAATAGCTTTAAAACATATAATTTTTAATAACAACAATAATAATCTAAGCAAAATTATAGATAATATTGATAATCATATTCAAAATTATAAAGATAATTATAATTACGGATCTGTTATTGATGATATAGATGACTATATAAACATAAATAGAAAATATATATCTCCTGTTGTTATAGGTGCAGCAACATCTATTGCAATAGGATATGCTAATAATTTTATAATTCGTTTGTTAGAACATATTACAGATGGCTTTTTAAATAATGATAACAAATTAATTAAATTTTCCAAAGAAAATATTTTTCTACATATAGTTATCCCTGAATACTATAATGAAAAAGTTATTGAAAGAGCTAAAAATATTCAAAACAATTTAAATAAAGCTACATTGACTACTACTAGACATAGAGAGCTCAATTTTAACTATAAAATATTTGATAATAAATTGCATATTTATGATTATCCTACATCTTTAGTTACTTCTTATAGCACAGCTAAGATGATCTTAAATATTGAAGCTGATGATGGCGTTGATATAAATGCTGAAGATAGATTTAACGCCAAAGAATTAGATTTATTTGAAGCCACTTTAAAAAATTTATTGCAAAAAGATTATATTATTGATGTAATCGATTTATATTATAAAAATATTTCTCAAAAAACTAAAAAGCAGATAATTGACACCGTATGTTATATATTGGATAATAATTTTATAATTGAAAAAAATGATTATTAGGAGGTATAGTATGAATTGGTTTTGCTTATTATTAGCAATTGTTATTTTATTAATTACTTTATATTTAATTAAAATTAATTTTAATAAATTTAGAAAACAGATTACAATAGTATTATTTAGTTTATTACTTACACTTTTTGTTTTAATATTTCCTTTAATAAGTACTCATAGTTTTATATCTAAAGTTGTTACAAGTATTATTTATACGATTCAAGCTATTGGTTTTAATCAAAATTTAGATATAGTAAATAATATAGAAATTAGTTATATGTATGAGTGGATTTATATTATTTTGATTTATATTCTATTTTTCCTTATTCCTTTAACAACGGCAACTTTTTTCTTATCATTAATTGAAAGTATCATGTCAAGATTAAGATTGTTTTTTACTAATAAACGAAAGCTTTATATTTTTTCAGACTTAAATGAAAAAACAGTTTCTATAGCTTCAAAGTTAGCTAATATAAATTCTATAATTATATTTATATATTATGACGATATAATAGATGATATATTACTTAAAAAAATTAAAGATATTAATGCTATAAAAATATATTATAAGACGAATATAAAATTAAGAAATTTTATGAATCGCGATGTAGAATTTTATCTATTTTCATCAGATATTAGTAAAAACTTAGATGATTCAATCGAAATTATAAATAATTATAAAAATAAAGCTAAATTATTTAAAATGTTTACCTTAGTTGACAGTGATACTAATACTACTATCTTAGATTCAATGGATAAAGGAAATATACGTCTTAATATTATTAATGAAAATGAACGAATTGTATATCAATTATTAGAAAAAACTCCATTGTATTTATCATCGTTTTCTAATAAAATTTCTGTTTTATTAATTTCTAACGATAAAATAGGTATTGATTTTCTTAAGGCTATAACTTGGTGTGGACAATTAATTGATTATAAATTAGAAATAACCATGTTGAGTAATAATGCTGAAGCTATAAAAGATTACATTTCTATTAATTGTCCTGAAATGCTAAGTAATTATAATTATACATTTATCAATGGTAATTTATATAAAGTTGATTCTATAATAAAATTAAATAAAATAAAAGATATTAATTATGTAATAATAGCTACTAGTGATGATAATTTAAATATAGAATATAGTTTGTTTTTAAGAAAATATTTTTTAAAGCGCGACACTACTAATTATCAAGATTCTCCTGTTATCAATGTTATGGTTAAAAATGATCTTCTAAGCAAACAAGTGGATTTATTAAAAAATGAAAAAAATAATAATTATCATTTAAATGCATTTGGTAGTATAAAAAATACTTATTGCAATAATTATATTATTGATTCAAATTTAGAAAGATTAGCTAGAAATGTGCATTTGGCATATGATTTAACAGATGATCCTATTGATATTAAATTAAAAAGATTTTATGAAAAAGAATATAATGTAAGATCTTCTAGAGCTATGGCGCTGCATCTTAAATATAAGATATATTCTATTTTGAAAGAAGATTATTCAAAAGATGATAAAAAAAATATTTTATTGTTTAAGGAAAAAATAAAAGACAAAAAAATTTTTGACAAATTAGCACGAAATGAACATGATAGGTGGATGGCATATTTAAGAACGAATGGATATACGTATATTGATGCTTATGAAGTTAAAAAGTATAAAGAAAAAACCAATAGTCATATTCATTATTTAGCTAAATTACATCCATGTCTAGCTCCATTTGATGAATTAAAAAATATAGCTAAAATTATTAAAAAGGAAGATATTATAACTTCTGATGGTGAAATAATTAAAAAAATGGTTGATATAATGCTTGAAGATAAAGATTGATAAATACTTTTACATATTCATTGAATGTGGTTATCTAAAAATTTTTTTTCAAAAAAATGAGGAAAATTACAAAATTCATTCACCTTTTAATATTATTTTGCAACACTCTCGATTGCTTGTAACTCAAATCTGTACTTTTGTTGCACATCAGGATATTTGTTGTGATCAACTTCACTTAAAAACATTTCAATAGGTCTAATCCAAAGACTACCATCTCCATATAATCTTCTATAAACTACATATTTTTCTTTTGTTTCAGAATGATTTGCTATATCAACCACTAAATAGTAATCTCCTTTAAAATGCTTATAAATCCCATTTATCTTTAACTCATTCATAATATACCTCATTTCACTAACTTTTTTAATTTTTGTGGCATTTTGGATGTTCAATCGCTCCTAGCCCTTATAAAACTTACTACTTTCCACAACAATTTTTGTATTTCGTACCAGATTCACAAGACCCTTTGTATGGAGAAGTTTGGGAGCATTTTGAAGTACTTAGCTCGTTAATTCGGCTTTTGGTTGCACTTAGAAGCAATCTATAGCACTCGATACACCTAGCAGAACTATCTAAAAACTTATCTAATCTTTTCTATTTATAAATTTTTACAATTTTTATGTATTAGCTATTTTATGTTTTTAATATCCAATAAATTATTATTATGATCGAAAATCAATTTAAATGTTTCACAATAATCCCATTTACCATCAAAAAATTCTGTACCATGATATTTATATGGGCCTAAGTAAGATATTTCACACCACTTACTAAACAAAGAAGATAGTGCTGTGGAATGTCCAATTATTAATATTTTTTGATTTTTACAATTTTTCAATATTTCATCAAGAGCTTTTTCTTCTCTTAAAATTACTTCATTAATAGATTCACCATTTCCTAATTTATAATCAAAATTATCAAACTGTTTTTTTTCAAAATCACTTGGCAATTCATTCCAATTATTTATCCCAAATTTTCTTTCGTTAAATGCCTCATTAATTTTAATTTTATCATTTGTAAAATATTTTGCTGTAGAAACTGACCTAACATAGTTAGAAGAAAAAACAAAATCAAAATTTTTAAACTCATCTAAAAGGCTCTTTTGCTTTGCTATGTTCTCTCCATTAACTGTTAAAACCCATTTTTCATTTTGCACCTGCAATGAATCATTATTGCTAACATTTTGTGGTTTTAATGGTTCTGAATGTCTCATAAAATATATTGTTGTCGTAATATCACCTCTTATATAAATTATAGCATATCGCATTTTAATTTTTATTTTAACATCCAAAAATTTATCTAAAACTTATCTAATTGCTATTTTTTATTAAAAAATACCTAAAAAATGTAATGAGAAAAAATATCACAATTCCTTTGTTTATAGAGACTTATGAGATTATTTTCCACAACATTGTTTATATTTACGTCCACTTTCACAAGTTGAACATATTCCAGTATTTATAGTATTTGTGTTATTATTGTTACTATAAATACTTTTTCATCTGCAAACATTGCTTGCATCCGTTTACTAAAATAATTATATCAGTTTTTATAATAAATACAACTTATTTTTTGTTTTGATTTAACAATTCAACTTCTTCGCTTATTTTTGATTTATCATATCTTTCATATAATGGTTTAATATCTTTACTTAATAAAATATTTGAAATAGTCTTGTATTCCCAATTTGATACTTTGTTATTCAAATACTTCTCTACTTTTTCACAAGAAAAAGGTAAATATGGTTTTAATAAAGTATTAACATTAAAAATAATATTTACACAATTAAATAATACATTATTACACTTATTTATATCAGTTTTAGCAAGAACCCATGGCTGTTTTTCATCAAAATATTTGTTAGCAAAACTAATAAAATCAAAAATTTTATTAATTCCCTCCTTTACATCTCCATTATCAATGTTGCATCCTACTTCTTCAAATAAAACTTTTATTTTTTCTTCTATTTCTTTTTCAACAATAGAATCTTTTAAATTTCCATCAAAAGATTTATTTACAAACAACAATGTTCTATTTATAAAGTTACCCCATTTACCTAATAATTCTCCATTAATAGAATTGATAAAATCATTCCAGGTAAAGTTAAAATCTCTTTTTGCAGGATCATTAACTGAAAAATAATATCTTATAGCATCGGCAGGAAATCTTTCTAATAAATCTCTTATTGATATATAATTGCCTTTACTTTTTGATAGTTTTTCTCCCTCAATAGTAATATATTCATCAGAAACTATCTTGTCTGGTAATTTATAATTTTCCTTTGTTCCTAATAACAAAGATGGAAAAATAACAGTATGGAATGGAATATTGTCTTTGGCGTGTACTAAATAAATTTTATTATCCTTATCTTGTTTCCAAAAATTTTCCCAATTAAGATTATTTTGTTCACAATATTTTTTACTGGCAGTAACATATCCCCAAACATTTTCAAACCAACCATAAATTTTTTTATCTTCATATCCTTTTATAGGAATATCAATTCCCCAATTAAGACTACGAGAAGCACATCTATCAGGTACGCCTTCATTTAAATATCTTTCAGTAAATAAAACTGCATTTTCTCTCCAATTATACTTATTTAAATTAACTAAATCTCTTAAACTATCTTGAAACTTTGATAAAGAAAAATATAAATTTTTAGTTTTTTTAATACTAGTTGGATTGCCACAAATAGCACATTTTGTTTCTTTAACATTATTAATTCCTAAAAGACTACCACATTTTTCACATTCATCACCTTTAATATCTGCACCACATTTTGGACAAATACCAATAATATAACGATCAGCTAAAAACAAATTACAGTGTTCACAATATAGTTGTTCTTCTTCCTTTTCATAAAGATAACCATAGTCATAATATTTCTTAAATTGTTCTTTTACAAAATCTTTATGATACGGATCATCAGTTCTATTATATAAATCAAAACTAAAACCTAAATCCTTAAAGTCTTTTGAAAAGTTTTCGTGACAAATATCAACTATTTCTTTTGCTGGTTTCTTTTCTTGTAATGCTTTAACATCTATTGGAGTACCATGGCAATCACTTCCAGATACTAAAACTACATTATTCCCTTTTAATCTATGATATCTTGCAATAACATCTCCCGGCAAACTACTTGCTGCATGACCTATATGCAAATCTCCATTTGCAAAAGGCCAACTAATTCCTATTAATATATTCATTTTAATCCCTTCCTTTCAAATAAAAAACCTCTTAGGAATATTATTCCTAAGAGGTGAATATATCACGTTACCACTCTTGTTTCATTAGTACATTACTGCACTAATCTCATTAACCTACTTATGTCTTAGCATAGTTATAGGTCTGTGCTATAACAGGCACACCTGTAATGACTTACTTAATTTCAGTCAATCACCCTTGAGGGCCATGTTCGAAAAATCATTACATCCTCATTTTCACCTAAC
>CANQVY010000005.1 GCA_947627405.1 uncultured Bacilli bacterium
AGAGAATAAGAATGATTATGATTTAGTAAAAATAATAGGAATTGTTGAAACTAACGAAAAATATGCATCGTTCTTTGCAAATGGATATTCAATTAGTAAAAATGTAATTTCTATTATTTCAAGAGGTTTAATAAGGGAAGATTAATACAACTATGGATATAATTGAAGAAGTAAAGGAAATAATAACTAAACTAAATGCTCTTGATGAATACAATAAAAATTTATATCATGAAAGAGATGTCTACGATGAAAAAACTATAGATATTTTACATTATATTGAAAATAATAATCTAACTACAGCTGAACGTTATAGAATAGTTAAAGAACTAAAAGATATTAGAGTTAAAAGAAGAAAAGTTAAAAACGATATAGAATTATCTAGGGTCTATAATGATAATAAAAATAAACTATTTTCTGAAAATAATAGACAATTTCTATTACAAGAGTTGTACAACAGGAAGAAAACATTAGGAATTAGATATAAAAATAGACAGTATACAGAAGAAGAATTGGAGGAGATTATAAAATGAGGTCAATAGAAGAAATAAAAGCTACTAGAAATTTATTTATTGAAGCTGAAGCTCCAAATGGTGGAATGGGTGGCTATTATTATGATTCAATTAGTGGTAAAAGATTAAATTTTATATTTAGTTATCAAATGGGGTGGGAACATTTATCAGTAAGCATGCCAAGCAGAACACCAACGTGGGACCAAATGTGTAAAATGAAAGATATTTTTTGGGGGAAAGATGAGGCGTGTGTAGAATATCATCCCAAAGAAGAAGATTATGTAAATATGCATCCACATTGTTTGCATATTTGGAAACCAACAGAAGAAAAATTACCAACTCCACCTCATATATTAGTTGGATTTAAGGATGGCGAAGAAAAGAAAGTATTCTTACAAGTAGCGAAAATGTTTGGAGTAGAAGTTAATAAATGGAATTATAATAAACGAAAAATAGATAAATAGGAGGGATAATGTATAAAGAATTATATAAAGAGCTAGAGGATAAAAAAATACTAGAGGAAGAACTTAAAAGTTTAGAGGAAAGAATTAAATTAAAAATTCAACGTGAATTAGGGTTACATAGTACAACGTTTAGTGAATTAAAAGTAGAATCATCAATAGTTGATGATAGATATGCACGTGTGTTCGCAAAAATAGAAAGTCTTGATAAAAGGAAAAATTTAGTTCAAGAAGAATTAAAAATCATAGAAGAACATTTAAACATAATAGATAGACGATTAGGCGAAATGAAAGATAAAGAAAAAAAGGTTTTTAGGTGTCGCTATATATGGGGGTTAAGTGTTAAAGAAACAGCTGAAAGATTAAATTTTAGTCAAGATTATATAAAAGAAATTAGTTCTAAAATAAGCAAAAAATAAAAGTTCCCACTTTTAACCCACCTTTTATATGGTATATTTGATATGATGAAATAATTATAAGTTATTTCATTACCATTAACTTTTTTACTCTTAATAAAATAAATTTTTTAAAGGATTGTAAATTCTTCAATTCAAACACACCCCAAGAATCGTTAAAAGCGATTCTTTTTTATCGCGAGTTGTTGCAAAGGTAGCATTTTAGAATCAGTATCTAAAGACAAAGGTTCAATTCCTTTACTCGCAACCAAATATAGAAAGGATGATTTAAATGATAAAAGTAGAAGTATTGATAGACAATTTTAAAGATTTAGAAAATTTTGATAAACCTATTAAAATAATCAGAAAAGGTAAAGAAACAACAATTCAACGTAGATTACTATTTAAGGGTGATATTTATGAAATAACTAAAGAAAGATATGATCGTCTATCAAAAGATGGAATTGTTTGCAAATACAAAGAAAATTCTAAAACAGATATAGGAGAATAGAATGGCAAAAAGTAAGGTTGATAAATGGTTAACTCCTGAAGGTTTAACTTTACTAAGTGGTTGGGCAAGAGATGGACTAATCGATGAAGCAATAGCAAAAAATATGGGAATATCCAGATCAACTTTAAGTGAATATAAGAAAAAATATTTGGACATTTCAAACACCCTAAAAAAAGGAAAAGAAATTGTTGATTATGAAGTCGAAGGTTCTTTATTAAAAAGAGCTAAAGGATATAAATATCAAGAAGTTACTAAAGAAAGAATTTTAAATCCAATAAATTCACAATATGAATTTAAAATAACTAAAATTGTTGAAAAAGAAGTTCCACCTGATGTTGGAGCAGCTATGGCGTGGTTAAAAAACAGAAAACCTGATAAATGGAGAGATAAACCTCAGCCTAAAAATGATGAAAACGATGGAGTAGTGATAATTGATGACCTCTCAAATTATTAATAAAAAAATTGTTAATATAAGAGATTTAATCATTCCAAAATATCATAGCAATTTTGGGGATATATCTCATACACATCAAATATATACAAGTGGTCGTGCTGGAACAAAATCAAGTCGTGGAGCATTAAGAGCAATTAGAAGAATAATCGACAAGAAACCTGGTTCAGTAGTTATTATGCGCAAGTTTCATAATAAATTAAAAAAGACAGTATTTAAAGAAGCATTAAGAGCAATTTATAGATTAAAACTTAATAAGAACGATTTTAAGATAACAGTAAGCCCAATGCAAATAACTTATAAGCCAACTGGAAATACTATTTACTTTACTGGTAATGATTCAATTGATGATACCAAAGGTATGATAGATGAAGATAGACCAATCGTGTTGGTTGTATTAGATGAGTTAACAGAGTTTTTTGAAAAAGGCGATGGAGAAGATGAATTACAGAATATAGAAGCAACCTTTGTTCGTGGAAATGATGAAGAGTTTGTTATGGAATATTATTTTAATCCACCTAAAAATCCAAAAGCTGATATAATGTTGTGGCTTGATAAAATGAAATTAAGAGAAGATTGCATTAATGTTCACACTGATTATAGAGATGTGCCTCCAGAGTGGTTAGGTAAGAAATTAATTGAAACAGCAGAAATACTTAGAAATTTAGATGAAAAAATGTATAATTGGCTATGGCTAGGATTATCTACTGGTATAGATGAAGTAATTTATTATATGTTTAAAGAAGATATTCATGTTAGAGAATTATTAGAAGGTGAGTATCATAAAATTAATTTTTTAGTAATTGGTGTTGACTATGGACAAATGAATGCTACTACTTATCAATGTTTCGCTTTAAATGTTGCTGATAAGTGCATAAATGGTATAGATGAATATTATTATAGTGGTCGCGATAGTGGAAAACAAAAAAGTCCTAGTGAATATGCTAAAGATTTTAAGGAGTTTAAAGAAAAAATTGAATCTAAAATTAGAAAAAAAGTATTATATGTGTATATAGACCCTTCTGCAAAGGGCTTGCAAGAAGAAATAAAAAGATTATGCCCTGAGGTTATTTTTCCAAACACAGATAATACAGTTGAATTAGGAATAAACAGAGTTCAAAAATTGATGTCTTATAGACGCCTTTTTTTGAGTCCTAATCAAAAACATTTAATTGAAGAGAGATATATGTATAAATATAATGAAGATTTGCTTGATGCTGGTAAAGAAGTACCAATAAAACAAAACGATCATTGTTCTGACGCAGAAAGATATGCAATTATGGGGCTATGGCGTTTCTTAAAAAATATGTTACCAATTTTAGAAAGAGAGTGATGCTTACTGAGATTAAACGATTTTTTAAAAAGTAAAGGTTATGAAACTAATGATATAGAAATCATGTTACCTTATATTAGAAATTGGAAAAGTTGGTATGTTAATAAAGTTCCAAGTTTTCAAAATTATTATATTTATAATGGTGAAAAAAATGTTAAGCAGAAAAGGTATACGTTGGGAATGGCCAAAAAAATATCTGAAGATTATGCTAATTTATTGTTAAATGAAAAAGCTACTTTTAAAATAGGAAAACAGGAAGATAATGAAATTTTCAACAAAATATTAGATGAAAATGATTTTTATGATTTGGCTAATTCTGGCATTGAAAGAACGTTCGCAACTGGAACTGGTGCGTTTGTACTTAGCTTAGGAGATATCAATTATGATGAAGAAAACGAAACATTTAGTTTTGATAACGCAAAGTTAAAAATAGAATTTGTAAGTGCTGAAAAAATAAAACCATTAAGTTATAATCGAAAAAAAGTAACAGAGTGTGCTTTTGGAGTAGAAAGAGTAATAAATGGTAAAAAATATTTGTATGTAACAATTCACAAGAAAAATGATATTGGCAATTATGTTATTCAAAATTATTTGTTTAGAGTTGATAGAGGAGATAATTTAATAGACGTTTCTAATAAAATAGGTAATACATTTTTAGAATTTGATACTAAAAGTGCCAATCCTTGGTTTTCAATATTAAGACCTGGCATAGAAAATAATATAAGTGAAGATAGTCCTTTTGGCATGTCTATTTTCGCTAATTCAATAGATTTATTAAAAGGTTCTGATTTAACTTACGATTCGCTTTGTAACGAATTTATACATGGCAAAAAAAGGGTTATGGTTAGAATGGAAGCAGTTAAGGCTGATGCTCTTGATGGAACTTTAAAAAGAAGTTATGATCCTAACGATGTTGTATTTTATGTATTGCCAGGATCAGAAACTAACAATAATGAAGTAGTTAAAGAGATAGATATGAAATTAAGAATATCAGAACACGAGGAAGGTATACAACTGGCTCTTAATTTGTTAAGTGAAAATGTAGGGTTAGGGACAGGTTATTATAAGTTTGAAAAAAATAAGGTTGCGACAGCCACTGAGGTTATTTCTGAGAATAGTGCCTTATTTAGGTCAATAAGGAAGCACGAAATAAGAATTGAAAATTGTCTATATGATTTGTTTAAAAGTATTTGTTACATTGCAGGTCATTTTTTAAATCTTCCACTAAATGAAGATATGGAGATTTCAATAGATTTTGATGATAGTATATTTGAAGACAAAAAGGAAATTAAATCAACAGCTATCTTAGAACTTAATAATAAATTAATAAGTCCAATTCAGTATTATATGAAAGTTTATAAAATGACTGAAAGTCAGGCTAAAAAATATTATAAGAAAGTACAGGATGGCTTAAAAGAAAATGAAACTTCAAAAGAAGATGAAGCCCCTGATGAAGAATAATGAATAAAATTCAATTTGATAGGTTGATAAAACCATTAGTTGAAATATATGATGATATAGAATTGGATTTAATAAATAATATTTTAGATAGAATTGAAAACTATAAAAGCGTTAAAGGTAGTTTAGAATGGTATTTAGACAAATTGTCAGAAATAGGAATACTTGAAAGTAGCAATCTTAAGATATTAAAGAAAAATAAAAAACAAATAGAAAAGATATTAAAAGAAATAGTAAATAATGCTGGAACAAATAATGAAAATTTAGAGTTATTAACATCATATTACAAAAAAGGATTATTAAATGTTAATCCTGTTGAGATATATAATAGTAAATCGATAAACAATTTAGTTAATAACGCTTTAAATGATTCTAAAGATATACTCGAATTAATTAACACTAAGGCAATAGAGGGAGCTAATCAAACATATAAATATATAATTAATAAGGCATATGTTGAAACAGCTAGTGGAGTATATACTTATACAGAATCAATTAGAAAAGCATTAAATGAAATGGCTGAAACAGGAATTCAAACAGTACATTATAAAAGTGGGAAAAGTATAGGTATTGAATCAGCTGTTAGAAGAGATGTTATAACAAGAATGAATAAATTAGTAGGTGATGTTGAGTTAAACAATTGCAAAGAACTAGGAACTAATTTAGTTTATGTTGATCAACATTTAGGTGCTAGAGTTAGAACTAAATATACAAAGAATGATTATGAAGCACACGCTGAGTGGCAAGGCAAGAAATATATGATAGAAGGCTCTAATAATAAATATGATAATCTTTATGAAAAAACTGGTTATGGCGAGATGTTAGGTCTTAAAGGTATTAATTGCTATCATAACATGAGACCAACCTGGGAGTGGGAAGAAGTACCAGATGTTATTGATGAAGTTGCTAATAAAGAAAAATATGAATTGTATCAACAACAGAGAACTTACGAAAGAAAGATTAGAAATTTGAAAAGAAAAAGATTTGTTAGTGAAAAAACAAATGATAGTAATTATGAAAATATTAATAATGAATATCAAGAATTAAGCAAAGAATTTAATAATTGGTTAAAAGATAATGAATTAAACAGAGATTATGCTAGGGAATATGTTAGTGAAAATATAAAAAATACAGAAAATTTAGCAAGTAATCAAAAAAATGAATTCGATAAAGTGATTTTTAAAGAATATTTGAAAAATATTTCTGGAAGTGATTATTTTGAAGAAATAAAAAAATATGAAGATAATATATTTAATCAACCAATTGAAAATGCTATAATAATAGAAGAAAATGGTGATGTTTATAAGTTTACAGGTGTAAATATCGAGGGTAATTTTAAAAATGCTATAATTACTCATAATCATGTTACTTTTAAAGGTGAATTAGGAGGTTCATTTGGTAAAGATGATTTCAATTTATTAGTAAAACATCAAAATATAAAAGAACTTAGAGCAGTTGATGAAAAGTATCTTTATAAAATGAAAGTATTAACTAAAATTTCTGAAAATGATTATGATGATGCATATATAAATGTTACTTCAATTGATGACAATGATTATAAACATTTAGTTATGAAAGTTTTAAATGAAAGAGGATTGATTGAATATGAAAGAACAATTAGAAAATGAATTAAAAAAGTGGGAAAAAGATTATTTAAAAGAAAAAAGGCGATTGGAAAATGAATATACCTATAGAGATAATCAATTAAATAATCGACATCCACTTAATGAATTAAATAAAAAATATTTTGAAAAGAAAAGAAAAATAATAGAAAAATATAGCACCCAAAACAAATAGGTGCTTTTATTATGGAGAAAAGTATATGGTTATTGATGATGCAACTTTCATGTGAAGATTAGAATAGGAAGTGATTAAAATGGATGATGATATAGGTGGAATTTGGAGAACAATTGGTGGTAGAAGAGTGTTTATAAAAACAGGTCAGAGTTTGAAAGATGCAATGAAAGAAAGTGGAAAGTTTAATAATAATGAGTTGGAAAAAACACTAAAAATTGCAAACAAAGAAGATGAATTGTCTGAAAAAATATCAAAACTCACTTATGACGAAATGAATGAATTATTTAATAAAACAACTGATGCAGATACAAGAGAAATTTTAATGAATAAAATGCAAGAAAAAGATGTTGTTAGGTTTGGGCGAGAAATTTATGGGATAGACATGAAAGATATAGATTATAAAGGAAGTTTTGAAGATGGTTTAAAGTATGTAAATGATTTTAACAAAGAAAAAGATTTTCAAACAATGGAATTATATCATGGGACAAACGCGAAATTTGAAAAGTTTAATTATGACCATTTTGGGCAAACTGACCCTGGTGATTATGGTCAAGGTATATATTTAACAGAAGATAAAAATGTTGCATCGAGATATGGAAAAGATATAAAAAAAGTAAAGGTGAAGTTCAAAAATCCTTTAATCATTAATAATGAAGATGATTATCAAAAACACGCTGAATTTTTTGGAGATAAATATGGTGAGGCAAAAAGTTTATATAATTCTAAGCAACGAAGCGTTGCAATCATGAAGCAAGGATATGATGCTGTAATTGATAAAAAATATGGACAAATAGTTATATACGATATTGAAAATACTAGAATATTATAATATTAATATTACTACTTTTATAAGTAGTATTCTAGTAACAATCAACAGACAGAGGTTAGCAAGTCGACAGCATTTACATTTAGACAATTGTAAATGTGCAACGCTATGTGAGATGTGTTATTAGAATAGTGCTTGTAATTAGTATACTAATGATATAAAAGATTTCATTAAACCAGTGCTCTTACTATATGTTTTAGGGTGTAAGATTATATCATTAGTATAGTGCTTATAAGATAGCACTAATTTTTCGTGTGGTATAGCAACGTTAGGACTAACAAATATTTTAATTCACACGTGGACTTGACCACGTAAAAAAATGTAAGGAGGAAAAATATGCGTGAATTTTTAAAAGGGCTAGAACTTGATTCAGAAACTACTGATACTATCATGGCTGAATATGGCAAAAATATTCAAGGATTGAAAGAGGAAAGGGATAGTCTAAAAGAACAATTGAAGGGATTTGAAAATTCAGATTCTACAATAAAATCTCTTACATCAGAAAGAGATGATTATAAGTCTAAATACGAAGAAGAACTTGGAAAAAGAACTTCAATTGAAAATTGCATCAAGGTAAAGGAAGCTAAAATCGATGATAAGTTTAAAGACTTTGTAATAAGTGAAGTAAGTAAACTTGTTGATGAAAAAACAGACTTTGATGCTGCTTTAAAAGGCTTTGTAGAAAAAAATCCACAATACAAAGTACCTGAGAAAACGAGGAAAGTTAATTCTTCTTTTTCAATGGTTGGAAATAGTCAGAGCGAATCTTCCAAAAACGATGTCTTTAATAATGCGTTGTTAATGGCAGTTGGTAGGAAATAAAAAAGGAGAGTGATTTAAATGGAAGGAAATGCAGACGCAATTTTGAGAGCTGGTGTTGAATCTTTAATACCAGAGGAGAATTCAAAGGAAATTATACAAGGGGCTATAGCACAAAGTGCAGTTTTAAGCCAATTTAAAAGATTACCAAATATGGCATCTAATAAATTAAGAATGCCTGTTTTGGACCTTTTACCAATGGGATATTTTTTAAATGGTGATACTGACAAAAAGAAAAGTACTAAAATGGCTTGGGATAAAAAAGAGATTGTTGCAGAAGAGATTGCTGTAATTGTACCTATCCCAGAAGCAGTTTTAGATGATGCAAGAGATAATGGTTATGATATTTGGGGAGAAGTTACCCCAAGAGTTCAAGAGGCTTTTGGTAAAGTAATCGACAGTGCTGTTATTTTTGACGAAGGAAAACCAACATCATGGAGAGATGGTATTATTGCAACAGCTGAAAAAGCAAATGCTAAAGTTGATGCTACTGATGATTTCTTCACAGATGTTTATGGTGAAGATGGTGTAATTGCTAAAGTTGAAAAATCAGGATTTATGCCAAATGGTGTAATTGCTGGAGTAAATCTAAGAGGTAAATTAAGAGGTTTAAAAGATAGTACTGGAAGACCTTTATATTTACAAGATTTAAAAAATGGTACTCAAAGTTATTCTGTCGATGGTATGCCAACACATTTCTTAATAAATGGAGCATACGACGACACAAAGGCTGAATTAATTATTGGAGATATGGATCAAGCAGTTTATTCAATTAGACAAGATTTAACAGTTAAATTATTAACTGAAGGTGTAATCCAAGACCCAGCAACAAAAGAAATCGTATACAACCTCGCTCAACAAGATATGGTTGCTCTAAGATTTGTAATGAGACTTGGCTGGGAATTACCTAATCCAATTAATGCTTTAGAACCAGACAAAGCTAAGAGATGTCCATTTGCAATTTTAAAAAAAAAAGTAGACTAAGTGAAATAAAAGTTAGTATTCCAAGTGGTGAAACTTCACTAAACTTAGGAGAAAAAACAGTGCAAGATTTATGTGAGAATTTAAACATTGATGATACTGGAAAAGTGACAGGTAGTTTAAAACACATAGATAATTGGACAGAATTTTCAAAAACTGATAATTCAGGTAACTTTATACCCTTATACTTTGAAGAAGCAAAAGGTCAACCTAAAGGAACTATTAAGTGTGAACTTAAAGGAACTGGTGCTAAATTAAAGAAACCTGTTTCAGTTGATGAAAAAGATGGTTTAATTGTATTCCAAGTTCACGATAAAGATAATACAATTGAAATCACAGAAGAAGGTAAAGAAACTAAGACACTTAATTTAAGTGAATTAGATTTAAAAACTGAATAGGAGATGATAAGGTATGCTAACTGAATTAGTAGATTATGAATATTATAAAAATTTATATGGAGATTCTAGCATACCTGAATCTTCATTTAAAAAATATGCTATTGAAGCAAGTAGTAAAATAAATCTTTATACATTCAATAGAATTAGTGAAGATATACTTGATGATAATATCAAAAATACAGTATGTGAGGTTATTAATGTTTTATATGAACAAGAACAATTAATCGCTAAACTAAATGAACCTACTTCAGATAAAGTAAGTGAAACAGTTGGTCCTCATTCTATTAGTTATGTTAATAAATCTAATTTTCAAGCACAAAGAATATTGAATAAAAGTGAATTAAATAAATTATGTTATCAAATAATTGCAGAACATTTATTAATGACTGGTTTGATGTATTGTGGAGGTACATATTAATATGTTTCCACATACAATAACAATATTTAATATTGCTAAGGAAGATAGCGACATTAAATATAATAGAAAGTTAGTAAGTAATGTATTTTATTATAAAGAAAGAATAATATCTGAGGAAGGCAAAGGAGATAAATATTCTAATTTATATCACGTTATATTTTCAAATGAATCTTTAAAAGATTATTTAGAAAACAGTCAATATTCAAAATTAGAGAAAAAAAACGCTAATTATACTTTAAAAGAAAAAGATATAATTGTTCTAAGAGAATGCGATGATATATCTGACCTGTTAGATTTGCAACAATCCAATAAAGAATATTTTCTTATTAGAAAAATTGCAGATAATCGTTATGGCAGTGAAGATTTGCAAAATATAGAGGTAACCAACTGAAGATTAATGCGAAATTAAAATTACCAAACACTAGTGAATTAATGAAAAATGTAGGTTTAGAAAAAGAAGGTAAAGTCCAAAAATATATAGATAGTTTTGTTCTTTATCATTCTGAACCTTATTTACCTGGTAGAAGACATCTTCATGAATCAGGAGTGAATGCTACTAAATTAGGTAGTGGTATGGTTATTTGGAATTCACCAGATGCTAATTATTTATACGAAGGAAAATTAATGGTTGACCCTATTACTAAAGTTGGAGCTTTCCCAATTAGAAATGGAAAAATTTCTTTTAAAGAAAGCGATGGAGATATAGAGGGATTTGTTAGTAGAAAAAATACTCAAAAAATCATGGACCCTAGAAAAAGAGATTTGAACTATCATGGTGGAGGATTAAGTGGTGATCATTGGTTTGACAGAATGATAAATAATGAATTTAATGAACTAGTTAAAGGAATTGAAAAAATTGTAAGTGGAGGAAAAGATGGAGAATAGCAAAGCAATTATTGAATGTGTTAAAGATTATTTAAAAAAATGTCCATATTTAGATAAATTGGCTGAAATAAATGTTGACTATTTAAATATGGATGCCAAAGATCATGAGTATTGGTCTATTGAAGCATTGGAAGTGCCTATTATATTAAAAAGAAATGTTTTAGGTACTATGACTGAACGACAATGTCAATTTATATTAGCTAGTCGTTCATTTTTTAATCCATTGGTTGATACTCAAAATATTAAAAATTTACATTTATTTGAGAATATAGCAGAATGGCTTTATCAAAATAATAGAAAAAAAATATTTCCAACATTGAATGAAGGCGAAATTGTTAAAAGTATTGAAGTTACAACAGGTGGATATTTATATGGTACTAACAATGATAACACAATCGCTAGATATCAAATGGAATGTAAGTTAATTTATAAAAAGAAAGAGAGGAAATAATTATGGTTTTAACTTTATTAAAAGGTTCAAATGAATTTAATCGTGAAGATCATATTACGATGTTTAATTCAAATATAGAAAAAATAGATGAAAAGGGTATTGTTTATAATGAAGAAGATGCGACTTGGGTACCATTTGGCGAAGATAATGATGAAATTACAAGAGAAACTAATAACGAAACTGATGCTACTAAAAATGTATTAGGAAGAACAAAGGTAAAACATACGCCAGGCCCACAAACCACTGAGATTGATCCTATTGCAATCAGAGGCAATGATGCGTTATCTACGATTCTTTATTATATGTTTAAATACAATTTGACTGGAGATAAGGCAAAACTTCAATGTATGGAAGTAACTTTAGCTGATGAACAAGAAGATGGTAGTTATGGTGCATTTACTGAAACAGCTATTGTTAATTTGAATTCTTGGGGTGGAGATACCACTCAATTAAATAGCCCAATTACTTTAAATTGGCTTGATGATAGAGTTCATGGAACATACAAAACAGCTGATAATAAATTTACACCAACTGTTGCTAAATAATTATTGGGGCTTATATAAAATAGCCCCTTATTTTTTTTATAAAGAAAGGAAATAATATGAGTTTAATAATAAGAAATAAATTTATAAGAGAAGAGTTAAAAGATGAAAATGGTAATATATTAGGTTATTTACAATTTAATCCAAATGATTCAAGAATAATGAATAAATTGTCAAAAATTGTAAACGATTTAAGCAAAGATTTAAAACAATTAAATAAATTTGGAGAATTACCAGTTTTATCAAATAAAAAATTAGAAAATGTAGAAGATTTTGAAAATGTAGCTAACGATTTTGAAAAAATAAACGAAGCTTTAACGATAGAAGGTAATGCTATTGATAGAGTAATAGAGGATTTATCTGAAGTTTTTGGAAAAGATACAATAGAGCTTTTCACAGGTGGTACTAAAGATATAGAGGCTATATTACCTTTGATCGAATTTGTTATGCCATATGTAAAAAATGCTAGAGAAAAGAATATGAGTAAATATTTAAAGAATAATGGTGCTAGTGATGTGATGGAATAATGAATATTTTAACATCATCATTACCAAAAAAAATAAAAATAAAAGATAAGATTTATGATATTAATTATGATTATAGAACAATTATAAATATTTTAATAGCTTTTGAAGATGTTAATTTAACTGATATTGAAAAGATGTATATTTTATTAAAAAATTTATATAAAGAAGATATTCCTGAAGAAGATACTGAAGAGGCTATTGAAAAGGCAATAAAATTTATAGATTTAGGAGAATCAAATAATAATCATTCAAAGAAATCAAAGGTGAGGTTATATTCATTTGAAAAAGATGGAAATTATATTTTTTCTGGAATCAATTCAACTCATAATATTGACATTGAAAAAGAAAAAGATTTACATTGGTGGAAATTTATGTCTTATTTTATGGATATGAATCCAGAATGTATGTTTGGTGAATTAACATATTACAGAACACGTAAGGCTGAAGGTAAATTAACTAAAGATGAAAAGAAGAAATATGAACAAATTAAAGATATAATTGAATTAGAAAATATAAAAGTACAATCTGAAGCTAGAAAAAAATTCTTTGAAGAATATCATAAATATCAAAATAAATAAAGGTAGGTGATTTACTGACTATAAAAAAAGGTGCAGTTGTTATAGATACACAGTTAGATAATAACAAGATAAAAGCAGATTTTAAAAATTTAGAAAAGGATACACAATCTTTAATAAATAAATATAACAAGTCTGTTGATAGTATAAAATCACAAGAATTAGCTATTGAAAAAGTGAAACAAAAAATTTCTGATATACAAAGTGGGAATATTGTTCCAAGCAGTATGAAGGAATTAAATTCTCAACTTTTCCAAAATGATAAAGAATTACAAAAGGTTTTAGAAAGAATTAATGAATTATCTACAAAAAGAGTTACAACTATGGTAGAAGATGCAGAATTGGAAAAATTGGAACAAGCTAAAGTAGATTTAACTCAAATAATTTCTGAAATAAAAGAAGAAATTAATGCAGCTAAATTAGCGAATCCTGAACTACAAGAATTATCATCAAAATTAGAATTAATGAATAGTAAATTAGAGCAAACAACATCAGAAACTAATCAAGTAAAGGATAAAATAACAGATGCGTTTAATCAAAAAAATGTAATTAATTTTGGTAGCTCTATAAATGAGATAGGTACTAAAATAGATAAATTCAAGACAAGAATGACTAGATTAATAGGAACAGTTGCAATATTTAATTTGCTGAGACAAGGTTTAACATCTCTAAGAAATGGTTTTATTTCAATGTTAAAAAGTAATGACACATTTAACAACAATTTAAATCAAATAAAAGCTAATTTAATGACAGCGTTTGTACCAATTTATAACGCAGCTTTGCCAGCAATTAATACTTTAATTAGTGCATTATCTAAATTGACTGGAACCATTGCAGTATTTGTTGCTAATTTATTTGGCACAAAATTGGAAGATGCAAAAAAACAAGCTGAAGGGTTATCTAGTGCATTAGATAAAACCTCTAAAAGTGGAAAAAAGGCAAGTGGCTCACTTGCGAGTTTTGATAATTTAGAGGTAATTAGCGATTCTTCAGATGATTCTGCTGGTTCTGGTAGTGGAGGTGGAAGTGGAATAGATTATAGTCAAGATATTGAGTATAGTTCTAGATTATTGGATTTTTTGAATAGAATTAAAGATTTTGTTACTACAACCAAAGATGGAATAATAGCTTTTTTAGCTGGAGTTGCTGGAGGAATTGCTGCTATAAAACTTGGATGTGATGGATTTTTAGCATTAGGTATAGGACTAGTAATTGGTGGAATTGTAACTTTAATACAAGGAATAATAGAGTTTATAAAAGACCCAAGTTGGGAGAATTTTGCTACAATACTACAAGGTTTAGCTTTAATATTGGCAGGAGTAGCAGTTGCTATGATGGCTGTTGAGGGAGCAAACCCAGTTGGATGGATAATGCTTGCAATTGCAGCTATAACAGCTTTAGTTGCCTTGATTATAAAAAATTGGGACAAAATATATGCTTGGTTATGTAAAATTAGTGCATGGATATATGATCATGTTATTAAGCCAATAGCAGATTTTTTTGCGAATTTATGGAATAATCTTAAAAATGGAGCTAAAAACGCTTGGGAAGGTATAAAATCAGTCTTTAGTACAGTTGCTTCATTTTTTAAAAATATTTTTTCAAATGCTTGGGAAGGTGTTAAAAAAGTGTTTTCAACAGGTGGAAAAATATTTGATGGTATAAAAGAAGGAATTGTTAATGCTTTTAAAACAGTTGTTAACGCAATAATTCGAGGTATTAACAAAGTTGTATCAATTCCATTTAAAGGAATAAATTCTGCATTATCTAGGATAAAAGGAATTGATATTTTAGGATTGAAACCATTTGGTTGGATATCAACCATTAAAGTACCTCAAATACCTGAACTTGCTACTGGTACTGTAATACCACCTAGGCACAGGTTTGCTGCTATTTTAGGCGATCAAAGACATGGAACAAATATCGAAGCCCCTCTTGATACAATTAGACAAGCAGATGAAGAAGCGATAGAAAAAGTTATGAATAAATATTTTGGTAATTTAAATTCACAAGAAAAAGAATTGATATTTAGAAATATGACATTTATACTTCAACTAGGTAATAGCGAAGCTAAAAAATGGGTATTAGATATGATTAGGTTAAATGAAAAAGATATGGGTAAACCATTGCTCGTAAATTAGGAGGGGATATACTGAAACAAATAAGAATTAGTAATACACAGAATCCAAATGATTATTTTGATATTCCATGGGAGTGGTTACCTCAAGGAACGCAAGGTCCTACTTTAAATGATTTGGAATCTAGTGCTGAAAGAGGTAAAATGACTGGAGCATTAGCAAGAGTAAGGTGTGCAGAAGTCCCATCAGCAACATTAGATATAGAAGAACGTTTAACTCAAAAAGAAATATATCCACTATTAAAATTATTGAAAAAAGTGGAAATAAATATTACTTATTTTGAAAAATATGTAAATAAGTTTATAACAATGAAATTTTATGCTAAAAAACCTAATCCTCCAATTTGGAAAATACCAGAAAATGACAATACAGATAATATTGTTTACGATACTTTTACAATAGAATTTTCTGGATATGAAGGGATAGATGACGATGATTGAAGATTTTAATAATAAAAAAATTCAAGAATTTGAATATACTAAAAATATAAATGTTGATGGAGAAATAATTGGTACCTGTGAATTAGGAACAGCAGAATTTCAAATATTAAATAATACTAATGAATATAGCAATTTAAAGGGTCAATGGATAAAAACTATTCATGGCTCTTTTTACATTTATGATGTGGCTCCTGTTCAAGAAAAAATCAATATAAAATTAAGTTGCTATGATATTAAATATAGATTAGATACTCCATATGATAGTAACTTGTACTCTTGGCCTATGACGATGAAAGAATGGAGAAATCGAATAGGATTTAATTGTAATGTTGTTTTTGATGATTCTGATTTTCCTAACAGCGATTTAGTATTGGATAAGCAACCATATATTGGAGAAAGTCCAAGCAATAGAAATGTTATACAACAAATTGCCAAGGCTGGATGTAGCTTTGTTGATAATGATGAAAAAGATATTTTATATTTCAATTGGTTTGAAGATAAAATTTATAAAGTTGACGATTGGCTAGAACTTACTACTGAAAATAAAAGTTCAGAACCTATCAACGTCGTTGTTTTAGGTCGTGGTGATGTTGAAGATAATGTATATTTTCCTAAAAACTTACCAGAAAATACTATAGAATTTAGAATAGATAATAATTATATATTAGACCCACAAGACACAAACGAATCACATGATAAAAGATATGATGTTATAGAGCCTATATACAACAGAGTAAATGGTTTTTCATATTTGATTTTTAGTATGAGAACTCAAAAAATTGAAAATGCACTATCTTTAAAATTGGGTGAAAAAATATCTTATTTAGACATTTGGGGAAATCAATTAGAGGCTTATGTAATGAGTAAGACTATTAAATATTTGGGTGGAGATTCTACTATTGATAAAAATTATGAATTAACTTTATCAGCAAGCGAAATAAAAGAATCTTCAACTGATTATTCTTATAGTTCTAGTATAGAAAACAAAGTCACAATTGTTTCAAGAAAAGCTGATAAAAACGCTGCAAAAATACAAGATTTGATATCTCAAACTGTTAATTTAGTTGAAAGGGCAGCTGGTGAAGGTTATGTTGAAATGACAAGTAAATTTGATACAACTAATTTTGAATTAAAAATGTATCCAGCATGTCAGGACTTTCCAAGTCCACACGATTACGATGATGATTGCCCTTTAGGTTCTTGGCTAAGGGTTACATACGAAGATGGTACTTATAATAGATATCAATTACCACCTTTGGCATTAAGGGAACTCGATGGAGTATACGATGAAATGAATATATCATCAGGTAAAATATCTGTTACTAAAAGAATTGGAATGACTGAAGATGAAGAATTATATTTGCTAGATAAAGAAGTAACAACTGAATTTAATGAAATTCCTGTTCAATTGAAAGAAGGTAAGAATGTTTTACAATTAGAAAGTTTTCCAGATACTATATTTAATATGACTTATATGATAGAGAATATACTTCCAGATAGTTTTGCTACTGAAGCTGAAATAAACTCTTTGATAGAACTAGCAGTTGGAAAAATAAATTTAGAATTGTCACAAAAAGTTAACAATGAAGAATATACTAAGGCTCAGATATTATTAAAACTTTCTGATGGTAAATCGACTTCATTAATAAGTGCTGATTTGGTCGATTTAAAAGCTAATGATATTTTGAATTTGTTGGCAGGTAATGAAATTAATATGACATCTAGAGATATTACAATTGGTTCTGATAATTGGCTTGTGGATAAATATGGTAATATTACTTTAATTGATGATAACACAGGTGAAACTATAACCAAAGCAACCTTATCTATACAAAATAAAAAAAATAGCAACAAGGCATTATATAGTTCAATAGGAATAAATTATATAATTGATGATTATTATAACGCTTTTGGACGAACTATACAAATGTACAAGGGAACTAATGCTGATGCTGGGGTAATGCTTGGTAATACTGTGGATAATGATTCTATACTAAGTTTGGGAAACGCTCGTGAAAGTTCATTGATAACACAAAACCAAATAAAAGTAAAAAATGCTATTTTTGAAACTTTAGACGTTTCAGGTTCTAAGCACAGAATAGTAAAAATAGAAAATGGAGAATACGTTGCGCTAAACGCTTATGAAACAACTACTCCATACTTTGGAGACATTGGCACTGATAGAACTGATGAGAATGGATATTGTAAGATAGAAATAGAAAATGTTTTCTCACAAACAATTGAAGTTGATACTTATAAAGTATTTTTGCAACAACTTGGAGAAGGTAATTTATATGTTAAAAAATATGACTCTTATTTTGAAGTATTAGGTACACCTAATTTAGATTTTGATTATGAGATAAAAGCAGTTCAAAAAGGTTATAGAAATGTTAGATTAGAAAAAGCAAAATCTTTTGAAGAATCAAATGTAAAAGCAGCAAAACTTCAAAATCAATTAACACAAAGAGCAAATAAAATATTAAAATCAAAAATTGAAAAGGAGGAAAAATTATGATTTTAAAATTAAAGAAAACACTTGACAATGTAAGCAGGTATGCTATGCTTATACATACATACATACATACATACATACATACATACGAGTGCTTACGCACAAAATTATTTACAAAGAGAGGAGGGAGCGATTATTTAACGCTTTCTTCTCTTTAAATTTAATAACCTCTGAAAGGGGGTTATTTTAATGGAAGAAAGAAACGAAAATTTGTCTTTTAATGATAACTTTAGGTTTAAAAACTTACCAGATGAAAGTACACCAAAATCTGCAGAAAATCTTAATGTGGCTTTAGATAATACTAGTTGGTTAAAAAATAATCTAAATGCTAACAATGCAGGTGCTCATAACTCAATTTTTAGAGGAAAAGACATTACTAAATATTTAGATGATGGTTCACTTTGGAAAAGAATTTCAAGTGGAGCATTTGAAGATTTGTTCGTTGGAGATTACATCAATAAGGGAGGTAAAGTTTGGAGAATAGCAGGATTTGACCTTCGTCTTGGCAAAGGAGACCAAAATTCAGGTTTAGCAACACATCATGCTGTAATTGTACCTGATAAAAATCTTCAAAATGGAAAAATGAATGATACAGCATCAACTTCAACTGGATTTTCAGGTAGTAACATGTACACTACAATTTTGCCACAAGTTTTAGAAACACATATAAATCCAGTTTTTGAAGAACATATTGTAGAATTTAGAAATTTATTATCATCAGGAGTTGATTCAACTGGACTTAATAGCACTGGAAAAAATACAGGTCGAACTAACAAATGGAACTGGGTATCACAAAAAATAGATTTGATGAACGAAGTTCAATTATTTGGTTCAAATATATTATCCTCAAGTGTTTATGATGTTGGAATTGATTCTTCTCAATTTCCATTATTCAAACTAGCACCTGAATTTATTTGCAATCGAAACTGGTTTTATACAAAGAGCATAGCTTCAAATACTCAGTTCGTAGATATTTATATAAATGGAAATATTGGACTTGTTGAAGCTAATGGAAACGAAGGAATAAGACCTTATTTTTTGATTGATTAGACAAATTTTCAAAGC
Source organism: uncultured Bacilli bacterium (assembly GCA_947627405.1). GTDB lineage: Bacteria > Bacillota_I > Bacilli_A > RF39 > UBA660 > CALVUP01. The sequence continues at coordinate 19,493 of CANQVY010000005.1, forward strand.
GTTAATCGCAAAAATATGGAAGAATTTAATAATGATTTCTTATTTAAAAATAAACCAGATGAAACGACACCATTAAGTGCAGAAAATTTAAACGTAGCACTTAAAAACACAAGAGCAATTTGTGCTGATAATGCAGGAAGTCATAATGCAATATTCAGAGGTAAGGATGTAACAAACTATTTTGATGATGGTAGTCTTTGGGAGCGTATATCTTCAGGAAAATTTACTGATTTATTTGTAGGAGATTACATCGTTAAGAATGATATAACCTGGAGAATAGCAGGATTTGATATTATGTTTAATCGTGGTTATAATGATAACCTTTTAAAGACAAAACATCACGCTGTTATAGTAGCTGATAAAAACTTAACGAATGCCAGAATAAATGAAACCAGAAGTACTATAGGAGGTACATATAGTAGTGAAATGTATACATCTACTTTACCAGACATTTGTATTAATTATGTTGAACCAGTATTTGGTGAACATGTATTGGAATATGATTCTGCGTTAGTAAGTGAAGTAAATGATAAAGGTTACAATTCGTGGGGAAATCCAAGTGCTCAGTTAGGGTGTTCTACAAACGTTGCAAAAAAGAGGCTAAAAATTAATTTAATGACAGAAAATCAAGTTTTTGGAGCAAGTATTTTAAATTCTTCGTGGGTAGACCCTGGCATCGATATAATTCAATTGCCACTATTCAACTTAGCACCTGAATTTATATCAAATGGCCAAGATTATTGGCTACGTGGAATTAATCAAACTGGTTATTTAGTAAGAGTGTCATCAACAGGTCAAGACACTTATGGTGGTGCACAAAATACTTATGGAGTAAGGCCTTATTTTTATATAGATTAAAAAAATAGAAAGGAAAAGATTATGGAAAAATTTATGGAAAACCTCAAAAAGTATTGGGGTTGGATAACATTAATCACAGCAATTTTAGGAGCAATTGTTGCGATTTTTTTATGTTTTCACAGGCTATTTAATTACTTTGATAGTCAAAATGAAGAATTAGCAGAAACACAAAAGATAGCACAGCAAGCATTAATTTGGAATAAAGAGATTCCAAACATTCAACGTGCTGAAGTCTGTGATATCTATTTATCAAAAGGTTTTGATAGCTATACAAAGAAATTATGTGAAAACGTAATTTTAGCAGATGAAGATATAAAGGTAGAAAAGGAGAGTGTTAAATATGAAGAAAGCATGGACAGATTTGAAGAGCTTTATAACAGTGATTACTATGTTGCTTTTCGCTTATTGCATAATTAGAAATTTACAAATTCCAAGCGAATTGCAAAATGTTGTAGCAACTGTTGTGGGTTTCTTTTTAGGAAGTAGAATTAGTGAAAGAGAGGAGAAATAATATGGGAAGTAAAGAATTTATAGAAAAATGTAAAGATATAGTAAAAAATTACACAATAGAACATTTAGATAAAACTGATTCAGTATCAGATTTTGATATATTCGTTGTGTGGTATTGTAAAACTTTACAAAACCACAAAGCATTATTAAGTACAACATTATTTGATGGCATGTATTATGAATTAACATTTAATGGAGATAAGAAAGAGTTGTATTTAGACGCTTACAAAAAGTTTGAAAATAGATGTATAAAAATTGAGGAGGAATAAAAATTATGGAAGATATTCAAACAACATTTAATGAAGTAGATTTAAAAGATTTAATCGAGGATGGTGAAATAGAAAATGAATGCAAGAACGACCAAGCCTAGTACAGGCAACAAGTTTTATATAACTAAATCAAGAGGTGGATATTCAGACTGTATACAGGGTTATCCCACTGACTCTTGTAATGTTTTAGCAAACTGTGTTGGATACGCATGTGGAAGATTTAATGAAATAATTGGAAGCATGAAGTATCCTTCTTTAAATTGTAATGCAGAAAATTTTATTGAAAGAGCTAAAAGTTTAGGATTAAAAGTAGTAAATTATCCAACTTTAGGTGGAATCATGGTTTGGCAAAAAGGAAATACCTTAAATGGTAACGATGGTGCTGGACATGTTGCTATAGTAGAAAGAATTGATAGTGCTAATCTAATTTATACATCAGAATCAGGTTATGGTTCAAGTGCTTTCTGGAATACCTTAAGAAATAACAACAATGGTCGTTGGGGACAGGGAAGTGCTTATAAGTTTAGAGGATGCATTATTAATCCAGCAATTGGAGATGTTCATTATGTTGCTCCTAAGCCTGTTACACCAACTCCAGCACCTACTTTAAAATTTAAAATAGGAGATACTGTAGTAATTAATGGATATTTATATGTTAGTTCAGAATCACCTAATCCAGCAAATAAGATTAGTAACAGAACTACTAAGATAACTAGAATTGCTAAAGGTGCTAAACATCCTTATAATACTACGAATGATTTAGGATGGATGGATGAGAGTGCTATAAAACTAGCAACAAGCAACAATACTACTAGCACTACTAAACCTATTCAAGTAGGCTCTAAAGTCCAATACACAGGATATTTATACGTAGATAGTCAGGGACATGGAAGAGGTAAAAAAGTATCTGGAACTTACACAGTCTCTAAAATAGTAAATGCTCCATATGGAATCCATTTAAAGGATTGGGGCTGGGTTAAAAAATCAGATTGTAAGTTAATATGAGTAGAACTAGA
>CANQVY010000006.1 GCA_947627405.1 uncultured Bacilli bacterium
TGGAGTTCAGACGTGCTCTTCCGATCTAGTTTCAACACCTTTATCTTGAAAAGTTGTAAGTGTTTGTATTATATCATGTTGTACTGTGCCTCTTTTGGTTGATGTATTAGTATAAACACCATCACCTTCGTATGCTTCAAGATAACCTTTTTTAGTATTATTTTTTATTCTTAAAAAATTATCAGTAGGTCTGTTTCCAGCATTAGTTGTAATTGAATTAGCAATATTTTGATTTTTTCTATTAATATTTTGTAAAAATCTTTCCCCTCTAGGAAATTTACTTTCTTTTTGATTAATACCTAAACAATAATTTATCATTTTATCACTCAAGTAGTATTTGTCATCAACTTCATCTTCAAGCATATCTTTAAGTTTTAATTTAAGTTCTTGCTTTGGTGGAAATTCAAAATTTTCATTACCTAAAATACTAACTGTAAATACTCTTTCACGATTTTGCGGAATACCATAGTCTTTAGCATTAAGCACTTGATAATAATTTGTATATCCTAACTCGCTCATTTTATCTAAATAAGCATCAAAATTATGTCTATGTTTCTTACTTAATATATTCTTTACATTTTCCCATATAACATATTTAGGTTTTAATTTTTCAACTATTCGCAACGTTTCATACATAAGACTTGAACGAGTACCGCTACCTTCATCTCCTCCAGCTTGTTTGCCAGCTAGCGAGAAGTCTTGGCAAGGACTTCCGTGCATTATTAAATCGACTTCTATATTTTTATCCCAAGTAGTAATATCCTGTGGTTCAAAATTAGTTCCATAAATAGCATTAAATGATTTAACAGCATATTTATCTATTTCTACATAGTCAATTACTTCAAATGGTATTTTAAGTCTTTTTAAAGCATTGCTACAAGCACCTATGCCACCAAACAATTCTAATACTTTAATTTCCATTTTTACCTCTTTCTAATATTTCTAAAATTCTTTTATGTGCGATTATGTATTGCCAAGTATCATTTCTTTCATGCCTTTCATATTGAATAGTCGCTGCACTTATTTCTTGATTACATCTTTTCTCTATTTCATCTATAACCTTGTCTTTTTCTTCTAATTGTTCTCTTAGTCTTTTATTCTCTCTAAGTAATTCATCAGATGTAGGTACTTTTTTAAATTTTTTTATGCTATCCATTAAATCATCTAAATTAACACTTCCAAAAGTAGTAACAGGAATTGGAAGCTCTATTTTAGGCAATTCATTTTTTAGATAATCTTCTAAATTATCTATTTCTTCTTTATTCATCTAACCACCCGATTTCTTTGCATTTGTTATATATTGCTTGTAATTCTTGCATATTTATTGGACAAGGTATTTGAGTTTTTAAATCTTTTCTATACCCTTTAAACCAAATATTTTTGCCCCAAATATCAAAAGTTATTTGTTCTATACTAATTGCATCTTCTTGTTTATAAATAATAACTGGATTATCTTGAGTTGTAAAAGTAGGTTCGTTTGTTTCTTGTTTCGGATGATTTTCATATTTTTCATATCCTAAATCTTCCAATGTAATATCTTTATTCATTATTTCTTACCTTCTTTCAATTCTTGTAATTTATCTAATACACCTTTTATTGTTCCACTAATGACAGGATTTATTTTTGCAGAACTTTCTCTTTCTTCAAGCCACTTTTCAAATTCAGCTAAAATATACTTTGTTTTAATTGAATTATTTATACAATTTATAACAGTATTTTCATAAAAAACTTTATCAAAAATAACTTTGTCTTCTGTAATAGTCATATATTTTAATAATTCTTCTTCACTCATCTTTACCAATCTTTCAATAATATTCCTAAAATATTTTTTCTGACATTTTCTTCATTACCAACATTTTCAAAATTTTCACAAAATCTATTACTATCAAGATAATCACATATTTCATCTCTAATTTTTGCATATTTTTTTGCTTTTTCTTCATTTTCTTGTTTTAATTCTTGTATTTCAAGTAATAAATCTGCTCTATCAATAGCTATATCTAATTCTTCATCACTTGCACCACTAATCATCTTTACCACCTTTATTAACAAAATCTAAGACTTCTTGAAATACTTTTAACATTACTTGATTTTCTTTTATAATACTAAAATAATCACAGTAGTTTTCGCTTAATTTTTTTATATCTTTATTACATAAATTTATCTTATCTTCCAAAAAAGAAATAAGTTGTTGTTTTTCATTTTCACATTTTAACAAATATAAATAAAAGTTTGTGTCAAGAATAGTTTTATTTTCATCAATAAATGCTTCTCTTTTCATTTTATTTTTCCTCCAACTTTTCTATTTCTAACCATTTAATAAGTTCTTTTATAGAGATAACAGGATTTTCATAAACAACTTTACCATCTAATTCCCAACAACCTGCAACTTTTTCTATCTCATTTTTACTAAACCAAGCACCTCTTATGCTAGTTCCCCAATCAATCAGTTCAAATCTATTTAATAAATTGCAAACTAATATATAATTCCTATAATTATCAGGTTCTGTTATATATTCAAATGTAGTTCTATCTTGTATTGATTTCATTACTTCATATATTTTTTTACCAAATTCTAAATCTAATTCGTCGTCATAAGTAATAACATTAAAAATATAACTACTTAAAAATATAAATCTATAATCTTCTTTAGAATATGTTTGTTCTATATCATCATAAGATTGTAAATAATCTTTATAACTATCATCAAACCATTGAATAAAATCATTTTTCATCTTTACTCTCCAACTTTTCTTTAGCTTCTAATTTTTCTACATAATAATCAAACATAATTTCATTTTTATCTAATTTTTCTATTATTTTCCGTTGATTTTTAATAAGTTGATTAATTGTTTCTCCTAATAGCCTAAAATTACTATCTAATAATCTTCTATCTTCCTGTGTCATATCATTTTGTCTATTCATAAAATGATGTTGTTCACTATCACCTAATGTATAAATATCTTCCCACTCATCATTTTCTTCTGGTAGAATTTCAACTGTATTATTTAAAAAATCATCTACAAAATTAACAGCTTCGCCTAGTCTTTTATATAGAAAGCTCCAATTTTTATCATATTCGTTTTCATAGTCATTTCTATCTTCATTAAAAGTAAATGTTTTATTATTGTATTTTATTTGCTTAGGTGCTTTATCATCTTTAATAAGTCCCATTAATTCATAAATTGTTATTTCTTTATTTTTCATTGTTTTTTCTCCTTTTGTAAATCGTCAAATGACCCACTTTTTTCGGCAAAGTAGTTCATTCGTGAACCTTTTATAAATTCAAACTATAACTAGTAATATCAACAAAAAATAGCATTTTTTATTACCTTTATCCCTCTATTCTAAATATCCGATGACTACTTCTACTCCCTCGTTCGCTATTCCTTACTTTGTTTTTATGGTAGCATTATCATTACTTTGTTTTCACTTTGGTTTTATTAAAAAACTTATTTATTTTTGAGGAAGAACGCTTTTTGTATTTTGTGTATGGTTGGAGAGGTAAAATAACCCCCTATATAGCCTCAAAAAATAGGGCTGGGGTGGTATCCAGTATAAAACCGTTCGTTTTTATACCAACAAAACATGCTTTAATAAAGAGATTAAGAAGCAATAAAAAAAGCACCATGATCGTGCGAAATCATAGTGCAAAAAAATAAAAAATGAATGTTTTTTATAAAGTGTTTGCCTTTGCTTTTTGTCTTATGAAAAAATCTAAACTTCTGTTATTTTAATTAGCTATATTTTCTATTGTTTCATTAAGGCGCATCATAAAATAAAAATTTGGATGTTATTAATGACGCTATTCAATAAACATAAGCAAACAAAAAAGCAGATAAAAAAAGATAGTGAAGAAAGTAACAAATTATTTGCTCAATATACTGTTAAAATACTTAAAAAATAAGCAAAAAAATAGTATAAAACTATTGACTTTTTAAGTGTATTTTGCTATAATAAAAGTGTAATAAATAAGAAAGATATTTATTACAAAAAAGGAAGAAAAAAGGTCGAGTCTTTGCAAGTTCACGTTTCAAAAAAACAGGGGTCTTGGTAAAAGAAAGGAGTTGAAAAAGTGAAACTTGTAAAAAGGACAAGACTCAAAAGAAATTGGGTTATAATTTTATCTATACTAATTACTTTTGTAAGTATTGAAACAATAAAGATTTTTTCGTCAAGGATCGAATGGATAAAAAAAGAAACTGAACAGTGTGACCTCAACCAAGAAAGCACTTGCTCAGTTTCCGAACTAAGACATTACTTAATAAATAAGTAGTGTCAACAAAGACTCTCGCCTTTGCTCTTCCATTATAAAATAAAAAAATAAAAAAAGTCAAGTATAAATACTTGATCGAAGAATGGGAGAAATAAAAAAATGTGTAATAATTATGTATTAGTTGGAAGAATAAAAGAAATAAAAGAGGACAAAACAAACAAATGCGCTATTGTGACTTTAACAGTACCGCAAAGTTTTAAAAATGCAAACGGTGAACATGATACAAATTTTATTGATGTTAGAATGTTTGGAAGTATCGCAGAAAGCACCAAAGAATATTGTAAAATTGGCGATATAGTTGGAGTAAGAGGAAGACTACAAAAACTTGAAAATGACAAAGAGTTAAATGTTATCGCTGAAAGAGTAAGTTTCTTATCGAGTAAAGCACTTAGAAAGGAAGATGAAGAGTAGTTCTTCTACTCTCTTCTATAGGCGATAATATGAAAGTAAAAGAATTTAGACAAAAACTAAGAAACTTAAAACCATATATCGAAGAATTAAAAATTGGCAACGATGTTATAATTAAAACTTCTACGAGTTACGGCGTTAGAGATGTAAACGACTATGACGACCCTATGACAGATTATAGTGCTTTTGTATATGGATTCAAGGAAAAATGGTTAATAGAAAAATATTTAAATGAAGGTTTATTAATTAAAGAGGTGTAAAAATGGAAAATAGTTATATTAGAAATTATATGTGCAATCTATTAGAAAATACATACAATGATGATTTAGAAAGATTAAAAGCCATCGGTTATGGTTTGGAATATGTAATAAATAGCTTACAATATCAAAAAGAAACTGACAATGATATTTATGATTATAATAGATTAACAACTTGTTTGATAACAATTAATGAAATAATAAAGGAAAATGATGGAGACGTTAAAAATGTTTAACGATTTGATAAATTTTTTAAACTATTTACTTGATAAAATTGAACCTTGCTACTATGATGAATGTAAGCAATCAATAAAAAGATTTTTGAAAAGGAATGGTATAAAATATGAGTAAAACTTATTGTTATATAAGAATCAGTACAGACAAGCAAGAATATGACAGACAAATACAAATATTTAAAGATAAAGGATTTATAAACGGTGTTAACTGTGAATATATCGAAGAAACGTTTACAGGAACAAAAACAAAACGGCCAAAATTTGATGAAATGATTAAAAAAATGGAAAAAGGCGACACGTTGGTTTGTGAAAGCCTTTCTCGTTTGTCTCGTGGTGGTGTTATTAAAACTTTGGACTTAATAACTGAATTGATACAAAAAAAGCAAATAAATGTAACTATTTTGAAAGAAAATTTTTACTTAATGGCTGGAGAAAAACCAGACGCAAATACCAATCTATTACTTGGTATCTTCTCAGTTCTTGGACAGTTTGAACGTGATCTAATAAGCGAAAGAACAAAAGAAGGGCTTAAGGCTGTCAAGCAAAAAGGAACAAAAGTTGGAAAAGAAAAGGGAAAATACAATACAAAAGATAATTTTATAAAAACAATCGAATATATAAAAAACAACGATGTCGGGCAAGAGAAAGCTTGCTTAATGTCTAGATTCCCGGTCGCTTCTTTTAAAATTATATTAAAAAAATGTTATAATAAATATAACACGAAAGACTATAAAAAAATATTAGAAAATATAAAGGAGGACACTACAGAATGGGAGCATTTTTAATTGTTGCGGTGCTAGCTATTTGGTGCGGATTTTGTGACTTTGTTAAAAAGCAAAAATAAAATAACAAAGTCTTTTTTTGTTTGAAAAAATTTTTAAAAAAGCACTATAAACAGCACCCTTTTATTGCCTATTTTTAGCCTTGTAGAGAGGCGTTCTTTTTTCTTATATATTTAATCATAAGAACATTTTTTGCATGATAATGAGGCTTTTTTTTGATTGTATTATTTTACTTAAAAATTCCAAAAAATTAAAATATTTTTGCCTAAAACTTTTTCCTGTTTACAAAACTTCTTCCTACATGTAAAACTTTTTCTTTTCATATTGAACTTTTTCCTTACACATTATATAATTTTTATTGAGATACACAAGATAGTTAGGTGCCCTCTGCATAAAATATATAAACAATTTGTGAAGGGGGTGATAATCCACGAAAAAGATATTATTAGTAAAGGAGTATTCTGTTGGAATACCTTGTTATGTTAGTATTGTGTTTAGCAATACTAAAAAAATTTCTAGATCGAGATTAAAAAAAGAACACCTAACTCAGCATGAGTTATGGTGTTCAACACAAAAACAGTGGAGATAACACCTAACACGCAAATATCAAGTGTATCTCTTTTTTATTGTATGAAGTTTCCTTCATCTGTATACATAATATCACTTTTTCCTTATTTAGTCAATTATTTTGTCCCTAAATCATTGCTGTGCTTGACTCTATCTCTTTCTTCTGCCCTTTTTCCATTGTTGAATCGTTCCAAAGTTCCAACCAAATATCCTGTAATTCTTCTTATTCTTTCAAATCTAATGCCTTCCCCTATTTTCTTATCTTTTTCCATAACTTGCCTCCAAAACTTCTTCCAAATATTTTTTTAAATCTTTATAAATTCTAATATCAAGGTTCTTGTCTTTATATGTGTATTTTGTTTGTAAAGCCTTAATATCTCTGTCTAATGTTTCAATTAAATTTACAATGCTAAAAACTAGAATTGCATTTTGTTTAAGTATTTTATTATATTCACTCATCCTTTTCCTCCCAATCTGCTTCAATAATATTTTGCCCTTTAAGAGCCTGCAATTGTGCGTTAATCTCGTCAACATTTGCAGTCTTTTCGTGTTTGATTACAACTGGTGCTTGTGCTTCTATAAATCCATGCTGACTTTTTAATGCAAACATACTCGATATTTCTCTGAGTTCTCCAAGTTGTGCTGATGTAAGCACAGATGTTGTTATATAATCGTCTATAATTCCCATAATATCCATTTTTAAAGGATCAACCATGTAATTGTCATATGTTGCCCTAGATATTCCTAATAAGGCACAAAACGATCCTTTGCTAGGTGGAAATTTGCATATTTGATTTATTTTTGCAATCATTTCCATGTAAATGTTTAGAGCTTCTCCTAACTCGTATGGAGTGTACGACTTATTTTGAATAGTAGCAATGTCTTCTACACTTCTTTTTGTAATAAGTGGTAATATTTGTGAAGTTGTTAATCCTTCATTGTGCGAAACTTTTTCCCTTATAACTTCTGCCACTTGTTCCATTTTTTTGTGAATTGTTGGTAATAAAAGTTCTTTCGTTTCTTCTTGCACTTTCTTTGCCAGTTCTTGTTTCATAATATCTTTTTTATCTTTATTTTTTATAAAAGTATCACGAGACTTTTTTTTATTTTCCACCAGAATTCACCAACCTTAAAATTTCGCCTTCAAGAGAAAGTTCCCTTTTTTCAATATCTCTAGCACTTCCCGTTTGACCATTAGAATACTCCATCATATCTTCTTCTATTTGTCCATAATATAAATCTCTATTTTCTTTAAAAAAATCATAATATAACCACATAATGTAGTCATCAAAACATTTAAAAAGAACGCCATAGGGACGGTATTTTCGGTTAACATATGTAATGAATGTTAAATCATATCTGCTTATATAACCCATTATGTCTCCGCCTCTCTTCTTGTAATTTCAATTTCTGTTCTGAGTGATTCTTTATCATACGAAACATAACTACCATCATGCGAATAGACAATATTACTTTTATCATCAACTAACACACCATAGTGTACCAACATATCACAAGTAGCCTCTAACAAGTTTACTAGATCTACCCTTCTCCTTGTAGGCATATAATAAACACATTTTAAATTGATAGGATAATCTATCTGTGAAACGCTTGGTATAAAACTTTTACAGTCTTTTTCATATTGTTTATATAACTTGCTAGGCATGATCATAGGTCTACCTCTAACAATTACAATGCGTTGCGAATTTTTCTTTGTTCTAGGTGCTATCGGTATAGTAAACTTAATCAAATTATCACTCTCCGTATAAGTTAACGAAAAAGAGAACTGCATCAGTTCCCTTCATTCTAATTTGGTAGACAAGGTAGGAGTTGAACCCACAACCGCTCGGATATAAGCCGAGAACTCTAACCATTGAGTTACTTGTCTATTTGGAGCCTCAGTTGTTTAAGGAACAACCCAGACCAGAAATCCTAACAATTTGTATTGATAGTCAATACTAACTAACTATTTTATTTGAGGATAATAATAGTTAAATACCACAAGTTCTTAGGATATAACTGTTAAAAATCCAGTGTAAAACTTGCATAAACCTTGTCTTTTTATCGAAAAGACTACACCATCGTACACATTGTGGTTGTGTAACTACCTCTATATCTAAACAGGTCATGACTTCCTGTCGCAATAGTCATATTTATGAGTAGATAAGGATTTGAACCTTATATGCGAGAGGCTCTTAAGCCTACAACGGGATCAGTTCTTGAACTGGAAGATTTACCTGGTTAAAACCTTCAAAACGCAACCGACTTTATCAGTCATAAAGTGTCTACCCATTCCACCACTACTCATATTTACTATTTTTCTAGGCAATTCTAGAATTACTACTGATAGTTCAGCGTATGTGGGTCATAACCAACGTGAAACTCCGTTCGCTCACGAGAACAATATTGTCTTATAGACAATGTACCAATGATATCAGAATAGCTATCCGTTACCTTTTTAACCTCGGCAGGTGATGATATCATCAGTACATCACCTACAAGAGATGATGCATTATGTATAGGAGGATTTTGTGCCTTAGTTGGCACTATAGAGCATTATAAACAATAGACTTTATCCAGTGCACCTAATACTACCTATGATTACCACTTAATTAAATGTGGTCTTTTATATAACACTCTATACTACCAACTAAAATTCTTTCAAATAAATAGACAAATGGTGTTTCTCACACTAATTCATTATAGCCATTTATTATTCAGCAACTAGCCAGTTAAAGCCCTCTATAAGTAGCGACCTTATATCTTCTTTAACCTTTTACCACTACATCGGATTCTTTACCGACAACTTTCACACACATTAGGTTAATATGTCAAAAACAATTCCATTGCTTTTTTGTTAACTATTATTTACTCTTTATTATGCAGATTTGTGCTACTCGTACCAGTTTCTAATCTTATACACCTATCACTAGGTATCAACTGCATTTTGACTTATGGTTAAAATACGTCGAATCTATCGTTCATCTCTCTAACTACCACAGTTAGTAAGACCACCGTCATATCCTCATTTAGATATGAAATTGTCAACGATTAGTCCTGTGCCTTATAAAACTCTATAATGAACTACTATTATCTTTTTTTCTACTTAGTAGATCTCCGACGTTATTGTCGCCAATATATCGCACTCAATCCCCTTTAAAATCTCTCTTAAAGGTAATAAGAACAAGATAACATCTATACTGTATTGCGTTACAGTCTATCATATAGTTCATTTATCTACTTATTTCAAAGAACATTTAATGGTTGCGGTCGCGAGAATCGAACTCGACCTTTAGGTTATGAGCCTAGCGTGCTACCGTTACACTACCCCGCAATATAAGGGAAGCAAAGGGAGATGCTTCCTTTGAACTACATATGAACTTTCGTCCACGATCTTAATTTACTACTTGTTTTACTTTGTTTTCACTTTGGTTCAATAATTTTTTTAACTTTTTTATAATATTTTGTCCAAATCCATTCCGGATCAGTTGGAGTAATATCTTGCATATAATTTTCAGTTGCTACTTTTTCAACCGCTTTTGATGGTGTTAATCCATTAAGCATATTTAAATACAATCTGTAACATATTTGATTTGTTGATAGCTTTTCTAAATTACTTTTGCATCTTTCGACTAATTCTTTTTTTTGGTTTATTTTTTCTGTTATTGATTCAATATCACAATTTCCGTTGTTTTTTATATCAATTAACATTTTTATTTCTAAATTCAAGTCGTTAATATAGGGAATGCAATCAACACTACTGTTCATCTGCATCACTCTTTTCTTCCTTTTTCTTCTTCGTTTTCTTTAAACTTGAAGATTTTTTCTTTTTAAAAGAATTCAGTCCATCTTCATCAAGCAATCTACAGGTATAATTTTTTCCTAGCTTAGAATATGAATTATTTAGTCCTTGTAACAAGAATTGACGATTTTCTATACTATTTAATTTACCTATCGAATTCTTATAAGACTGTCGTAATGTTATATCGCCTTTTACTTTTCGTCTAATATTAAGATTTTCTTTCATATCATTAAATAGTTTTTCTAAATTAATTTCTTTAACATCTTCATTCTCGATTATATGTTCATAATCACTGCGAAGCATATCACACCTTGATAATCTATCATCAAGACTGTCTAAGTATTCATCGATAGTATTTAATACTCGTATAGACTCGGTCAATTGCTTTATAACGTCAAAATCTGTTTCCATTTAAATTTCCTAAAAAGGATATTCTTCTTCACTTACCTGTTTTCCCATTTCCGCAAACGGATCTTCTTTTGACTGAGTAGTTGATGTTGTTGTTTGTGCTTGTGTAGGTTGTGATTCTTTTTTACTATCAAGAAATTGCAAATTTTCGGCAATTACTTCTGTAACATACCGCTTGTTACCAGTCGTATCTTCATAACTTCTAACTTGAATTCTTCCATCAACAGCAACTTTACTTCCTTTGAACAAATAGTTTTTAGCATTCTCTGCTTGCTTTTTCCAAACAACTATTGGAATAAAATCAACTTCTTTCTCCCCTTCTTGATTTGTAAAATTACGATCTATTGCAATAGTAAAATTTGCAACTGGTACATTGTTACCTGTATATCTTATTTCTGGATTACCTGTTAAACGACCAATTAAAAATACTTTATTCACTTTAATCCCTCTTTCTAAAACTTATATTTTTCTAAAAAATCATTTTCGTTAGGACGTTTCTTATATTTCATGCAATTTAACATATATTTAGCTCTAGTTTCTAGTTCATCAATTATTTCATTATCACGTTTGATGACAATTTGTTTGTTGTGTAAATCTGTGATAACTACATTAATTGGATCTTCTTGTTCTTCATCTGTTAGAGTGTTAACATTCAAAATTCCTTTGTCAGTACCAAGAGTCGCAATTTGGATTTGCACTTGGCAATAATATGATTTTGGGATATTCAATTTTAATCCATTCCATTCTGCATTAAAACTACGCTTTGCAATCCATTTATTAAATGTCTCTTGATTAATAACTTTGTTTTCAATTGGAATAGAAGTTTTTTCTTCTCTAGCATCCAAACTAACCACTAAACCTTGAACATTTTTATCTTCAATTCTTTCATTAAAAATCAACTTATTACCAGAAGATTGCTCGTAAAATTTTAAGCAATCTTCTTCGAGAATGTTTCCTGCGGTAATGGCATCGTTATCTAATTCTTCATAATCTCGTAATCCAACTTTTAATGCCCAAAGTTGTTGACAATCTTCACTATCAAAATTAAGAATTTTATATATCTCCGATGCACCTAATTGACTTTTTCTTTCTTCTCGTTCTTTTAAACTAAGCATTTTTTTCTTCCTTTAAAATCAAAGTTAATTGTTCAAGTAGTGATTCTGCTTTATCTGGATCATTGTAAATTTCTATAAACTCATCTCGGCTAACTCCAAGTGCTTCATAGACTTTCTCTTTCACTTGATATTTTTTTAGTGCTTTTTCATACATTTTTTTGACTTTTGTTTGTGTTGCACTGATTTTCTTTCTTTCCTCTTCTGCTTCCATTTCACTACGAATTTTATCTGGATCATCTTTAGAAGTTGCAATGTTGAAATATTTTAACAAGAAATATCTGTTTGCGTATGTTAACCCACTACCAAACGCTTGGCTTCCGTCTGCTTGTTGACCTACTAAAATCCACGGAATATCCTCTTTTTCTCCTGTTGTTATATCTTCCCAAGTAAATACCATTTCACTTGTAACTAAAATGTCCGTTTTAGCTTGTCCTTTTGTATTTTGGTAATTTACAGGTTCTGCTTTGAGAGTATTTTGGATGAAACTAGGAGTCAATTTCAGTCCTAATTCAATCATTTTGTCGTTGATAGCCAATAGTATGCTTTCTTCTGTAACATAATTGTAGCCATGCCCTTCTGCATCTTCTTTCATAATAGAGACTATCTTTTTTAATTCTTGAAGTTTCTCTTTAAAACTCATATTTTGTATCTTTTTTTCCATAAGTAAACCTCATTCTTTTATTCATATTCCTTAACTATTTTTAAACCTGTAATTCCGAGTTTTTCTTCAATTTCTTTTACTGTCATCTCATGAGTTTCTTTTCGTCTTACTACTTCAAAAATATTTTTATTTATATCAGCTTCATCAAGAACATCTTTTAATCTTAGACTTGTGTCACTTACTCCTACAACTTCGTATTCTTTATCAAGATTAAAATAGAATTTCAAAAATTCTAAAGTATCTATTTGACAGCCACCCCACCAATTTTTGGTAAAATCTTCAATAGTTGCATTTTTGTTAACTTTTACGATGTCACCGACTTTAAAACAAGGTACTAATTCTAATTCTTCGTCACGAAATAAATTACTAGGTAAGCCCTCTAATCGGTAAGGATCACAAAAATCACTTATCTCAACGATTTTTCTTTCTTTTGTATCAAACTTTACCTCTGGGCCATGAAGTTTTCCATCCATTTCTTTTGTGAATCTTACTATATCTCCTATTTTAAATTTCATACCCTATTTCTCCTTCACAACTTTGACTTCATAGCCTAATTTTTCACTAATTTCAGAGATGGTCATTTCTATTACTTCTTCTCTTTCAAAGATAACTTGCCCTGCACGTTCAACTTTAACAATGTCATGCGCTTTATTTCCGTCTCTAGTTAAATCATCGTTGTATTCATCATCAAGCTCATCACAATCGCAATAATACCCACTATTTTCTCCATGCATGTAACCATCAGTAACTACATATCTTTCGCCGTTTCTTAATGTTAAAATGTCTGCAAATTGTAAATCCCCTAGTGAATTTATAAGATTTGCCAAAACACAATCGTTTCCGCTTCCCTTCCAATCGTGATGTGAAGGGAAGTCAACTGTATAATGTGATCCATCAAAGCTCTTAAATGTTCCTATTTCATCATATTTTACGTATCCTCTACCAAATGTATATCCTGCTTTATTTTTATTTAATCTTACTTTATCTCCAACTTTAAATTTTTCCATTTCTATTTTCCTCTTTTCTATTTTTTATATATTTTTCTTCATAACTCGCACAAGTTTTACAGTGACATTCACTTAAATTCCATTCGGTGATTTTGCATATTTTTCCGTTAGAATATTCACATGTCTGTGCTCTTGGTTTTTCTTGACTTTTTTGCATTTTCAACCTCTATGAGTCTTTGATTCATTTCAGTTTGCTTAGTTGATATTTTTTTTACCGTAGATTGAAGAGAATCATTAGTTTCAACCGCTTTTAAAACTCGATCACTCATTGATAATATTTTTTCGTTATATTCTCTTTTTAAGGTGTTATATTTATTTTCCATTGTGTTATATTTACTTCTGTATTTAACAACATCAAATAAGTCTTTTATTTTTTCGATTATATAAAATTTCTTTTTTTTGGTTTTTTTAAACTCATAAGGTGCTTCTTGATCTTTAGTTTGTTTTTCTTTTATTTCCTTTGAACTTTTTTTCATATAATTCTTTTCCCTTCAAAATCAATTCTTAAATTATCTTTGGTTTTAAATCCTTCGTCACAATCTTTTGCTTTTTGTAGCATATCGATTGCTCTAGAGATATAATCGTTTCTTCCCTCTTGCGCTTCACTATAATTAGTTGTTGCTTTATATCCTTTTCGGTTTGAATGTGTAATATAGAAATCTGTTATGTGATTCTTAAAATTTTTATTGTGTCGTTCAACTTCTTTTCTCCATTGACGACTATTAATATTAAATCCACGCAAAGATAATTCAGATAAAATTTCTTTTTGTTTATGCCAATTTTCTTTTAAAAAATTCTCTATTATTTCAATCATAAATTTAACTCCATTCTTACCTCTTTAAAATCAGTAGATGGCTCTTTCCCTTGCAATATTCGAATCGTATTTTCTATCAAATGCTTTTCAATACCAGAGTTAACAATAGGTAACAAATTTTGACAAAAATTCAAATAATAATCTTCAAACAACTTTTTGTCTGCTTCCATCATTTTCTCTTTGTTTAATTTTTTTCCAAAATATTTTAAAGACATTTTATAGATGTAGTTAACTGACGAGCAACGATCATAATGTGTATCGTAATACTCATAATCAATTAAACTTCCACATAAATTACATCTAACATACTGATGACCAATTTTTAATTTATCTGCATGTTTTGTTAGAAATTTTACTAAACCATATGGATCAGGATATTTTGCATAGTTATTACCATCTTTAAAAAATTCGTCCAACTTTCTATTAACATCATCGTAATCATAAGGTTCTAAAACACGATGCCATTCGACTTTTAGTTTACTTAAGCCTGCTTTATCGAATTGTGAGCCAAATGACGTTCTATAAATTCTAACTTTATCTACGATTTTGCTAACATCATCAATACTCACAAATTACCAAGTCCCTTCTTGTTTCCTTCTTTCCACTTCTTTTCTCATCATTTCAAGTTCGGCTTCTTCGGAATCATAGATTTCGTCTTCCCAGCCTTTAGCATTTAACCAAGTAGCAGGATAAGGTATAAATTGTCCACCTCTTTCTTGCCATTGGTCTGTGCTTTTTAATAATTCAATTTTAGAAATCATTGCATTTACCAATTCATCGCTTGGAGCATTTTTTTCAAACCACTTTTCAGCATTACCTTTAGAAACTTTTTTGGGATATGCTTCCCAAAACTTATTAAAAAGTTCGTTGATATGTTCATTTTTTTGTGTACCATCTATTTTTGGTAGCATCTTTTCCAAATCTACAAGTAATTGACTTTCTCCTAATTTTGTTAAATATATTCTTGCATGTTGACCACACAAATTCGTACTTCCAATCATTAATTTAGCTTCTCGACTACAAGTGCTACCTTCTGAAATGTGATATTCACATGTACGCTTTTCCACTAAAGGGACTATAGGGATTACATTATTATTAGTATTTAGTTTATTAGTATTTGGTTTATCAATATTTAGTATATTAGTATTTATTTGTGTGTGTTTTTCTAGTTTTTGATTTTCTAGATGTTGATTATCAAGTGGTAGGTTTTCTATGTCTTGATTTTCTATCGGTTGTTCGTAAATGTCATAAATATATTCAATCTTTTTGCTACTCGTCTCATTTGGTTTAAGCTTTAAAATTTTTAAATATCCATTTGTTTTAAGTTCATCTAATGTGTTTTTTATAGAGGTTTCATTTTCTTTGCAAATAGAAACCAAACCTTTAATTGAATAACCCCAATCGTCAGGTAACGCTAACATTAAACTTAATAATCCTTTTGCTTTCAACGATAAATTTTTATTTTTTAAATGTTGATTACTCATTGTTGTAAAATCACTTGTCTTATTTACTCTAAAAACTGCCATTATCATTCATCTCCAATCATTTCACTCGGAATTAAAATATCGCCTTTCCAAACATAATCTGATAGACATAAAGTGTCATCAAAAAGTAAATTGCACGAGTCTAAATAAATCACGTCTCTATCCTCAGAATCTTCTTCAAAATAATCATAATTTTGCGATTCACAATAAGGGCAAACATGATATTCAAGTGGATTACTATTGTCAAACAGATCAGAAACACCATAGAACGATTCGTAGGTAGTTTTTATTTCTTTAGGCTCGTCAAAAATATAGCCACATTCGTTACATTTATACATAAGCTACGTTATTTTGATAGACACTTCTAAATTCGGTGATTTATTTACTTGTTTGCAAATTTCTTTCCATCGATCCTCTTTAATTTTGGTATATCCATTTTCGTATGCACAAATTAATGTTCTTGACGTTCCTATCTTCCTAGCAAGTTCTAATTGAGTAAGTCCTGCGTTTTCTCTAAGCGACCGTATCTTGTTGCCTAAAGTGCGATAAAAAAGTTTATCTATTGTTTTGATTTGTTGCACTGTCTATCCTCCTTTCCCATAAATTTTGGTATAAGAAAACACCAAGCAAATCAACGTAAACATTGACATTGTAAGGTGTTTGTAGTACAATTAAATAGTACTACTTGTCTTGGTGTATGTCTTATACATTGGTGATAAGTAGTTGTAGCACTTGAAGGGTAGAAAGGTTTCTATCATGGAAAAGTGCAATAGAAAAAAAGTATTTTTATCCCATCTACTTTTTAAGTTAGTTGGCATATTTCGTTTTGAAATATGGTTAGATAAAAAGTAAATCTTTTTTTCCATTTGTACAATTGGGGTTAAGTTCAGTCGTCGAAAAATTGAAACTTAACTCTCTTATTTTGCCTATTACCGAGTTTTGCGGTTTTAGGGTGTAGCACTAATCTATTTCTTTTGAAGGGATAGATTGGAGGTGATATCGTTGGATATCACTCTACACTTTGAGGGATTACTTGATTGTATTATCACTGTTCTTATTATCTATTCGTTAATAAAAACATATAATACGAGAGATTAATTCCTCATTTTTATTAGTACTAAATTTCGTGTACATTCCTACACTACTATCACATAAAGTACCTTTTATGATGTACCTTACAATAACAATTTACCAAGTTTTTAGGACTTTGTCAATTGTTTTTTTTATTTTTTGAAACATTTTGTTTTTTTTGTTCAAATTAATTGACTTTTTCTGTTAAAATGTCAATACTTTTTAACCGTTTCATGATATAATTTATATATACATAGTATATATAAAAATTTCAAAAAGGACGTGTTTTACATGTTTGGAGATAAATTAAAAGAATTGCGAAAAGAAAGAAATATTACTCAAGACGAACTAGGCAAATTATGTGGTGTTGCTAAAACAACAATTTCAAATTGGGAAAATAATGTTACCCAACCACCTTTAGAAATAATTACTAAACTTGCCAAATATTTTAATGTGACAACTGATTTTCTACTTGGATTTAATCAAAATGATCTAAACAATATTGAAAAATTAAATACTGCTCTAAGAGAAGCTGGTATGGTTAACAGTGACGAAACTTTAAAAGAAGAAGAAATTAGATTAGCGATTGATCAAGCACGCCAATATAAAGAAATGTGGAAGAAAATAAATGATCTTCCAAATAAATATCCTGATAATAATAACTTAAACAATAACAAAAAAATAGAAAACAATATAGAAAATAACGAAAATTAAAAGAGGTTTAAAAGCCTCTTTTTTCATTTAATAATTGAAAGAACTCTTGCAAGCACTCCTCTTTAACTAAAAGCAAATATAATTTTACTATTTCATTATTCATAGCCATCACCCTTCTATACTTTACTTACAAGAGTAATACAAATACTGCAACATATTATCCTTGTGCAACATGTAAAAATTAGTAAAATTGGAATAAAATTTTTTGTTTGTTATTTTAGGTAGTGTATTTAGGTCATTTTTATTATATAATTTTATTCGAAAAAAGTAAACGTTTGTTCGCAAGTTTGACAAAAAAATTTTTTTAATTTACTATAACAAAATTAAGGGAGTGGTAAAATGCCTGTATATACTGAAAAAGTAAAAGATAAAAACGGAAATTTAGTAGACAAAAAGGTTGACGGTCAGAAGCAATACTACATTAGAACGTATGTGACTGATGAGTTTGGTAATCGTAAACAAATTACTAGGCATAATAAAAAATGGCTTGGAAGAGATGGACAATTAACAGCAAGAGCAATAGACAATCAATTAAGATTAGAAGTTCAAGAAGAAGTTAAAGATATTCCGTTTCATGATTTATGTATGTCTTATCTTGAGAACGAAAAGAAAATAAATAAAGAATCTACTTTTTATACATATTATCAGCTCGTTCACAAGTGGATATTGTCTCTATTTCCAAACAAAAAAACATCTAAACTTTGTAGAATGGATTTTGTAAAATGGCGAAGTGAATTAGAAACAAATAGTCTTTCATTGTATTCAAAAAACAGATGTCATTATGTAATGGCTAACATTTTAGACTTCGGTATAAAAGATGATCTGATAAAAAACAATTTTGAAAAAGCACTTGGTAAGTTTGAAGAAAAAAACGAAAAAGTTAATAAAGACAAAGATAACATACGATATATTACATTTGATGAGTTTAATAAATTCATAAATATTGTTGATGACATTAATTGGAATACCTTTTTTACTTTTTTGTATTATACAGGAATGCGTAAAGGAGAAGTTCAAGCATTAACTTGGGAAGACATTGATTTTAAAAATAAAAAAATAAACGTCACTAAAAGTTTAACTGTTAAAACATTTGAAACATCTTACAAGATTACAAATACAAAGACAAAGGAAAATAGAAAAATTGATTTAGATAATCATTTAATAGAAGTATTAAAAAAATACTATGCTGTTCAAAAAAAAGTTGATGGATTTAATGATAATTTTTTTGTCTTCGGCGGATTAAAGCCGTTATCTCGTTCTTCAATAGATAGATATAAACATTTTTACTTTCAAAAAAGTGGTGTTAAAGAAATAACTATTCATGAATTTAGACATAGCCATGTATCCTTAATTATCAATGAAGCTATTAAAAAAAATTTAGATATGTCTAGCGTATTTCTAATGTTATCAGAACGAATGGGGCACACTATTGGAGTTATGCAAAAAACTTATATGCACTTGTTCCCAAATATTCAAAATAAGATAGTAGAAATTATGGAAAGTTTAGAAAAACAAGACCAAAAACAAGACCAAAAATAATAAAACCCTTATTAAATAAGGGTAAAAATACAAATGGTGCCGAAAGACAGAATTGAACTGTCCGCTGATCCTTACCAAGGATCTGTTTTACCACTAAACTATATCGGCAAAAAAGAACGAACGATTTCGTTACTTCTTTATTCTAACATACTTTTCTTTTTCTTGAAAGTCTTTTTCTTATTTTTATTCATGGCTTTTTCTTTGGTTGCATCGTTGTAGATGGTCTTACTGATGACTTTGCTATTTTTCTTATGAAATTCATGATCTAAATAATCGAGATAAGTACCCGGTGTAATAAGTCCTACCATCTTCAATAGATCGGTTCCACTTTTTCCAACAATACGGTCGGCAAAAGCAGTACAATTGGTTCCTAACACAAAATAGGTTTTAAAAGGTCCTTCATGAAACTTATAAAACTTAGTTTTCTTCTTTGTTTCGAGATATAAAACACTGGCATAGTCCTCGTACTCGTCTACTTTTTTGATGATTTTTTTAGATAAATCTCTTTGCGCAATAGAATACCAAGTATAAGCATTTTCTTTCACTTTATCGAGTTCCTTACGAATCCTTTTTTTCTCATCTTCCGTTAGTCTTAAACCAAAGCCAATAAGGGTCTTTTCACTTTGTTTGATGACAAACGGAATGTAACTTTTTCGATCTGATTCAAATAAGACTCCATCCCCTATACTATCAAAAAGTCGAAGAGAAGTATTATCGTAATTGCCATACGAAATAATCTTTCCATCGAAATAGAAATCCATGTGGCCAAACTGATTAAAACCTATAGGAGACAAATGGATAAAAATCTCTAAATCACATTTTTCTTCTTCTTTTTCTTGGGCATAGTCTGATTCATTGATTTCTTTTAAATCATTGAAATAGTGGTTTACGTCGTTTAACATTTTCCGCGGCATAAAGGCTTCTAGAAATACCGGAAGGGTAATACGGAAACTTCTTTTAATTTTCTTTTTATAACGATTTGGTAAAATTTCTTTTAATAATTCACGGTACTCACTTAACCCTAATAGAATTCCATAGAAACCCATGATGGATAAAAGCGTTGGCAGATGACCTAGAGGAGAAAATAAGAAACTAACTCCCGCAATGAGATAAAAAATACTTAAAAACAAATCCATCCATTTCGTACTTAAATGATTTGCTCTCGAGATTAAATAATCGACTCCTTTAATTAAAAAATTAAAAAGCAAGTAAAAAGCAAACAATATCGGTAAAATAGATAAAGGAATGCCGGGGAACAAAACCATGATGATACCAAATAATAAGTTTCCACAAGCAAGGATGAGATCTTGTTTCTTAAATTTCTTTTTGTCTTTAAATAAGACACTTAATAATTGAGATATTCCTAGTAGAAGAAAAATATAGACCATAAAGGTTATGACTTTTTCATATAGATTTTGATTTCCTATCATAATACTGGCACTTAAAATAATAATCAACGTACCAGATAATATATAATTGGTCCAATTTAAGTATTTAATACCTTTCATTTGCTTCACTTCCATTACAACTTCATTCATTCTTTTTAGGTATATTGATTCCTAAATACCTTGGGAGTTCATTTAAATCAAAAACAATATCCATCGAAATAATCTTATCGGCCGTGGTAACGATCCAACTTTCAATGTATCTAGGAAATTTACGATTTAGAGGAAACATATGATGCGTAATAGCATCTTCAACATAGGGATCCATTAAATCAGGAAAATGGGTATAAGCATTCTTAGAAGCTTCATAAGCATGGGTAAATCCATGTTTTCGAAAAAAGCGTTTATCAAGTCTACTCTCTCTCCAGGGAGTGGAATAAAAATCGTGTAAAAGTCCTGCAATAGCCACATCTTGGATAGATAATTCTGGAAAATAGGGCTTTAATTTTTTGGCAATGTGATAACCACAAAGAGATACTTGTAAACAGTGATCATAAACAGATCCATTATGGTGCTTGATTTCTTTTCGTTTTAAAAACTCCGGATGCAATAAAATAGGTTTTACCATTAAATAGTATTCTTTTAAGTCTTCTTTATTAGAAGTCTTTTTTGAAGATTTCTTTTTTAGCATAGGTCATCACAAGTTATAATATTTTGCATTTGTCCTAAAAGATGCTTTTTAAATTCTTCTAATTTGGAATCCTCTAAATCTTCACTTGGATAAGTTAAAACCTCTTTTATGGTTCCTTTTTCAACAAAGATAAGTAATGGTAAATCTTCTTCCTCTACATAATCTTTTAAAAAGTCTTCTACTTCCGTTGCAGCATAGTAATTGATGATTTCCATTCCTACTTCGTTTGCAGTGTCAAGCAAAATAGGAACTAATTTTCTTGAACGATGATCTGTAGGATTCCCTATATATAAAAGTCCTGTTCCTTCTTTAAGAAGAGATGACACTTCATCTTTATTCATATTCGAAATTAAAGCATCGTTTTCAATCGTTAAAGATTCAAACTCTACTCCACTCGTATCTTTTTGACCATTATATTTTTCATAAATTTCCTTAAATGTTTCTTCTTTTAACGGTGGTTTTGTAAAATAGTAAA